>JBGAHT010000085.1:0-5411 GCA_044226035.1 Thermomonas sp.
GGGGTTCGCTTCGCTCACCCCAACCAACGAACTGGGTTTATAAACCCAGCCAACGAGTTTCTACGCAGTCTATTTTCCGAAAATACGAGAAAGAAAGCTCTTTTCGCCATTTCTGTTCGATAGGATCATGAAATCACTCTCAAGCGCTGCCCCATAGTTTTCATCGTGCTTGAAGCCAACCAAGGACTGGGCAACCTTGAGGGGAATCTCAAAGATGTAATCAACATCCGCGGCTTCGCCGCCCTCCGCGAGCTGGGCGTCCTCCATTTCCTTCCGAATGGCTCCGTAGGATTGCGGCAAGGTTCCATCCGATTCGAGACCCTTCGGTCCGTCGATGCCTTCATGTGACAGCCGCCACCGGCGACTACCGTTTCGCCATAGCTCGGCAGAACTTGCCATAACATGTTCTTCGATCTGGCACGCCACCGCATCGTAGTCACTCACGAACGTGGCCAGCGCATTCATCAGGACCGGGCAGTTGTATTTGTTGCTCCAGATCAGACGCCAGCCAGTTGCCAACTTGGCACTTGAAAAACGTGATTGAGGGTATTGCTCGCTTTGGCCGGTTGGCAGCAAGCCTAAATGCGAAAGTAGCCGATCCGCCGCTTCTTCGGGGACCGCACACCATGTGATTGCGTATCCCATATTCCCCTCTTTCAGCCTTTCATGGCCTGAATACAATCAGATTCGGCGACAACCAGCTACTCCGCATCCAGATACCGCACCCGCTTCGCATCGCGGCGCGCTTCCACCAGCGTGCGGATCTTCTCGCGCACCGCTTCGGCATCCTTGATGAAGGTCATGCGGATTTCCGGCGAGGTCTCGTCGGTGGTGAACAGCACGGCCTGGCCGAACTCGTTGCATTCGTCGTTCATGGCCGTCTCCTGTGGACGGCGGCAGTGAAGCACGGCCACAGCCGCGGCTCAACCGCCGTTGGCCGGCACGACGCGGAACATGATCCGTTTCTGGTACGGCGTCCCCTGTGGGACGGGGCGGTAACCGAGCGCGGCGAAGCGCGCTTGCACCTTCGGCCAGCTGCCCTGCTTGGTGACCCACAACGCATCCGGATCAGCCTTCGCCAATGCGTGCGCAACATCGGTGTCGTTTTCGGGATTGAAGCGCGCGGCGTGCGGTTCGGGAAGCAGCGAGAGCTTCTCCACCTGCGTCCCGAGTTCGACATGCAGCCCGTAGCGGGCCATGTCCTCGACGAAACGCACCTTGTCGATCGTTCCCGGCACGCGTTCGCGGATCGCCTGCGCCCAGGCATCGGCATCCTTGTGCGTTTTCCACAACGCGGTCGCTGCGGCCAACACCAGCAGCAATGCCGCCCATACGGCGATTGCGCGCCAGTCGGGCAGGCCGCGGCCTTCGCGCTGGCGCTGCATCGCGACCAGTAGCCCCAGCGCGGGGAACAGCGGCAGCAGGTACAGCGGCATGCGCGAGCGCGACAGGCAGAACACCAGCAGCGGTAGCAGCAACCACAAGGTCGCGAACAGCCACGCTCGCTCGCTTGCTCGGCGTTGCGGGTTTCGCCACCAGCCGCGCACGTCGGCGGGCAGGCGCCGCGCCCAGCGCAACAGCGAAAGCGTCCACGGCAGCGTTCCCAGCAGCAGCGTCGGCGCATAGACCTGCAGCCAGCCGTACCACTGACCGTTGCGGTTGAAGTCGTCGGTGGCGACGCGGTTGACGACTTCGTTGCCGATGAAGTAATCGGACAGCCCGGGATTGGCGCGCATCACCGCGACGAACCACGGCGTCGAAATCGCCAGGAATAGCGCCAACCCGGCGATGTCGAACACGCGCCGGCGCTGGTCCCGCGGTTGCAACAGGTCGAACGCGAGGATCGCCATGAGCGGCAGCAGGCCCGGCGGGCCCTTGGTGAGGAACGCCAGCGCGAACCCGGCCCACATCAACAGCAGCCAGCGGCGCGTTCGCGAGGGCGCGTCGAAGCGCGATTCGACGAATCCCCACAACGCCAGGGTTTCGCATGCCGCGAGCACGAAGTCGGTGGTGATGTATTGCGAGGCGCCGATCGGCAGCGCCATGGTCGCGAATGCCAATGCAGCGGCGTCCTCGCTGCCGGGCGCGATCCGCCGCGCAATGCGCCAGACCAGCCAGGTGCACAACAGGAACGCCAGCGCCGACGGCAGGCGCGCGGCCCACGGGTTGCGCCCGAACGTGGCGACGCTGCTTGCGATGGCCCAATACGTGAGCGGCGGCTTGGTCCAGTGGCCGACATCCTCGCTGCGATGCGGAGTGAGCCAGTCGCCGCTGTCGAGCATGTTCATCGCGACGTTGGTGTAGCGGCCCTCGTCCGGATCCCAGATCCCGCGCATGCCGAGGAAGCCGAGCGCAAGCACCACGGCGAGCAGCGCGATCCAGAGGCGCGCGGGGAAGCGCATGCGCGCGGAGGCGGAATCGACGTTCATGGCGACGAGGGTTCCTTGCGGTTCGCGTCAGGATACGCGCGGCATGCTGCCACCGAGCAGGGTCGGAAGCGCGTCGGGATCGACGTTGCCGCCGCTGAGGATGATGCCCACGCGCCGGCCGCGGACGCGTTCGGGCCGCGCCAGCACCGCGGCCAGCGCGATCGCGGAAGACGGCTCCACCCGCAGCCGCGGGTCGCGCCACAGTTCGCGCAGCGCGGCCAGGCTCGCGGCGTCGTCGAGCGCGACCACCTCCGCGCCGGCGGCGCGCAGCATCGCGAAGTTCGGCGCGCCGAGATCGCCGCGCAAGCCGTCGCAGACCGTCGCCGGCACGCGCGCGTTGGCCCGGCGTTCGCCATCGCGCAGCGAGCGCAGGCTGTCGTCGGCATCGGCCGGCTCGGCCAGCAGCAGCGCGCAACGCGGCGCGCGCGCGGCCAGCGACAGCGCGCTGCCGGAGGCGAGGCCGCCGCCGCCGACCGGGACGACCAGCAGGTCGGGGTCGACGCATTCGGCGAACACCTCCAGCCCCGAGGTGCCCTGGCCGGCGATCACGTCGGCATCGGCATAGGGATGCACCAGGGTCGCGCCGGTGTCGCGCTGCACCGCCGCGCAGGCGGCTTCGCGCGCGGGGATGCCGGGCGCGCAGCGGTGCAGGATCGCGCCGTGGCGGCGGATCGCTTCCAGCTTGGCCGGATTCGCGCCTTCGGGCACCACCACGTGGCAGGGGATGCCGCGCAACCTCGCCGCCAGCGCCAGCGCCGCGCCATGGTTGCCGGAGGAATGGGTGGCCACGCCGCGCGCCGCGCGGTCCGCGTCCAATGCCTGCACCGCGTTGCAGGCGCCGCGGAACTTGAATGCGCCGCCGCGTTGCTGGTGCTCGCACTTGAACAGCAGCTCGGCACCGGCCAGTGCATCCAGGCGCGGCGAGCGCGCGACCGGGGTCACCCGCGCGTGCGCCGCGATGCGCGCCGCGGCGTCGAGGACGGCCTCGAAACCGGGCAGGGCGGGTTCCGGTGTCATGGGCATGGCGCGGGTCTCGTCGCGGGCGGTGCGAGGATTCATTTTCCCTCGTCCGGGTTAAGGACGGATTCAATGCCCGGGCCGGAAGCTGTGGGCGTCGATCCACGGCAGGCCAGGGGGCACGCCATGAAACTTGCAACGTTCCTGCCCGCGCTCGCCGTGCTGGGCCTGTCCGGCTGCGTCACCGGCTATGGCTACAGCGACGATGGCTATTACTACAGCCAGCCTTCGGCCAGCATCCGTACCTACGGCAGCGTCGGCTATGGCTCGCCGGGCGGCTGGGGTTACGGCTACGGCATGGCCTACGGCTCTCCCGGCTACTACGGATACTACGATCCGTACTCGGGCTACTACTACGACCCGTATTACGGCTATTACTTCCCGCGTCCGCCGGTGGTGATCGTCCGCCCCCCGCCCGGGCACGGCCACGACGATGGCGACCACGATCACGATGACGACGATCACGACGGCCATCGCCCGCCGCCGTGGCGGGATCTGGACAACCTCGGCGACCGCGAACCCAAGCCAGTGCATGCGCCGGATGCGGTGGGCGGCAGTCCGCGCCGGTTGTGGCAGCCTTCCACCGGCGAGCAGTCCGGCATTGCGCCGCGCCCGCCGCAACGCGTGCGCCTCCCGGATCCCACGCCGCCGCGCCAGAACCGCATCGAATCACCACCGCGCCCGAGCGTCGCGCCGCCGATGCCGCGCATGGACGACGCCGCGCCGGCGCATAAAGGTGACCGTCGTCTCTGAATCTGATTCATTGCCGAACAACGTCGACGGATTGCGTCGCATTCCGACGCATTGGGGTTAGACTCGCGCCGTCGACTCCCGGCGGGACGTCACGGATCCCCCCTGTTCCGCCATCCCGCCGGGCGTCGGCGCCTCGGCCCGGCGATCGATTCGCGACCGTGAACAAAAAAATGGGGGCCGGACGTCCCCCGACATCCGGCCCCCCGCTCCCCCGGGCCATGCTTGGCCAGCCCCTGTTCCAGTTCCAGCCCACGCGTCGCGCTTGCTGTCCCGGGTGCAAAAGCCTGTAACGCAGGGAGCGTGCCAACCGTAATCCGGCCACTCGGCCCGGGCTGACTCGTTCAGTTGCTTCGTCCGCGACCTGCGTCGCTCGCGACGGGTCGATGCAGGGGCGTCGCCGGACCGCGGGACTAGAATGCGCGCGCAATGAGCGATTCCTTCTACAGCTTCGATGTGATCGTGATCGGCGGCGGGCATGCCGGCACCGAAGCCGCGCTCGCGTCCGCGCGCGCCGGCGCGCGCACGCTGCTGCTCACGCACGCGATCGAAACCGTGGGCGCGATGAGCTGCAACCCGGCCATCGGCGGCATCGGCAAGGGCCACCTGGTCAAGGAGATCGATGCGCTCGGCGGCGTGATGGCGAAAGCCGCGGATGCCGCCGGCATCCAGTGGCGCACGCTCAATGCGTCGAAGGGACCGGCGGTGCGCGCGACGCGTTGCCAGGCTGATCGCGCGCTGTATCGCGCCTTCATCCGTCGCACGGTCGAATCGCAGCCGAACCTCACCGTGTTCCAGGCCGCGGTCGACGACCTGGTCATCGAGCACGAATCCGTGCGCGGCGCGATCACCAACACCGGCCTGCGCTTCGCCGCGCCGGCCGTGGTGCTGACGGCGGGAACCTTCCTCGCCGGCAAGATCCACATCGGCGAAACCCAATACGCCGCCGGCCGCATGGGCGACCCGCCCTCGACCGCGCTCGCGCACAAGCTGCGCGAAGGCCGCTTCGTCGTCGACCGGCTCAAGACCGGCACGCCGCCGCGCATCGACGGCCGCACGCTGGATTATTCGAAGATGGACGAACAGCCCGGCGACGATCCGCGCCCGGTGTTCTCGTTCATGGGCAGCGCCGCCGACCATCCGGCGCAGGTGAGTTGCTGGATCACCCACACCAGCGAGCGCACGCACCAGCTCATCCGCGACGCGCTGCATCGT
>JBGAHT010000086.1:0-5249 GCA_044226035.1 Thermomonas sp.
CGTTGCGTCCACGCGCGCGCCGGGTCCTGGCCGGTCGCGGCGAAGTACTGCCGCATGAACCGCCGGCCGAGTTCCGGCTGGATGCCCGGCCGCAGCGCGTGGTCGCCGGAAATGCCCAGCGCCGGTCCCAGCGTTTCCAGCAGGCCGCGCAACGGCCGCCCGCGCACGACCAGGTCGCCGTCGTAGTCGACGAAGGGATCGTTCGACGCGATCGCCGCCAACTGGCCCTGCGACAGCGGCGGAACGTCCATCCGCCAGATCGCGTCCATCTTGCGGATGAACGCGTTCGCGATCAGGGCGTGGCCGATGTCGGACGGATGCACGCCGTCCAGGCTGAGCAGGCCGCCGTTGTAGCGCAGCAGCAGCGGCACGTCGCCGATCATCGGCGGGTGCGCGGCCATCTGTTCCATCAGCGCATGGATGTCCACCACCGGCATGCCGGCTGTCGCGGCATCCTCGGCGATGGTCCGGTTGAAGCCGCCGATCGCGTCCTGGATGGTCGCGATTTCGCCCGCATCCAGCACCCAGTTCGGATCGCGCAGGATCGCCGGCGGCAGCAGGCCCGCCCGGATCAGCAGCATCGCCGGCAGGCTGGTGTAGCTGCCTTCGGGCAATCCGTACGAATCGCCGAGGAACAGTTCGAGGTCCGCGCGCGAAAACAGGAAGCCGATGCGGGTGATGTCCGGGATGTTGGCGAACACGACCCGGTTGTCCCAGCCGGTCAGGCCGGACACGACCTGCCGGTAGTTGTCCGCGAACACGTCCTGCGGCGTGATCTGGCTGGCGTCCATGTGGTCGAACGCGAGCGCGGTGCCGAGCACGTCGTTGTTGCCGATCCAGCAGATGGACAGGGGCGGGCGCAGGCGCTGCGCGATCCCGACCTGGGTGCCGGTGCGCGGCAGTTCCACCAGGTCGGTTTCGTCGACGACCGGCCGCCCGGCGCTGTCGGTCAGGATGGAATCGCTGCTGGCGCCGGAAACCGCGAGGTTGGCGACCCGCGCGCCCGGATCGATGCGCGAACGGCCGATGGTCGAGCCGACCACGCCCACCGGGCTGGTGCGGATCAGCGGCAACGGGAACGGCTCGCCCATCTGCGCCGCGACCAGCGCCAGGTAGGTGTTGGGCTGGGTCGATGCGTTGGCGTCGGCCGATTGCACGCCCTCGCCGATGCTGTCGCCCAGCCCGACCAGCGGCGGCGGTTCGGCCTGGGCCGCGCCGGCGAGGGCGAGGAGGGCGAGTACGGCTAGGTGCTTGCGGGCCACGGCGGTGCCTCCTCGGGAATGTCGCTGCCTGATTACGCCATCGCGCGTTATCGAAGCGTTTCCTCCCGGCGGGCAGGCGCCGCGCGGGCCGCTCGCCCGCGATCCGGCGGCGTGGGGGAAACGCGGATTTCCGGCTTTTCCGCGCATGGCCTGCGGCGCTTGCGCGGGTTCCTGCGATTGCGGAGACTTGCCGCGGTATCCGGTGGGGACCGGCAGGCGAGGTATGCCACGATGATCCTGCGCCGCCTGTCGCAATCGCTGAAGGAACAGAACTGGACCGCGATCCTGATCGAGTTCGTGCTCCTGGTGCTGGGCGTGTTCCTTGGCATCCAGGTCAGCAACTGGAACGAACAACGCGCCGAAAACGCCAAGGCGCAGGCCTACCTGGCCCGCATCCGCGGCAACCTGCAGAGCGACCTGCAATCGATCGATCGCCGTGCGGCCTTCTGGCGCCAGGTGAACGGTTACGGCAAGGCCGCCATCCACTACGCGGAAACCGGGGAGCTGGTGGACGGTTCCGCGTGGAAAACGGTGCTGGCCTTCTACCAGGCCAGCCAGTTGTGGCAATGGGTCAGTTCGGACTCGACCTACCAGGAAATGCGCAGCGGCGGCGAACTGGGCCTGATCGGCGATCAGAAGCTGCGCGATGCGCTGTCCCAGTATTATTTGGAGAACGGATCCGGCGTCGCCTACCTGTTCAACATGCAACCGGAATACCGCAAGATCGTGCGCGGGTTGACGCCGCAGGTCGTTTCCGACCACGTCTGGGCGAAGTGCTGGCGACAACCGAACCTGGCCGAACAGTACCTGCTCGATTGCGATTCGCCGATTACCGAAGCGCAGGCGCAAGCGATACTCGACGGCTACATGCACGACAAGGACCTGTTGCCGGAACTGCGGTTCTGGGTCGCCAACCAGGGCGTGGCCCTGCATGTGATGGAGAACTACGAGCCCACGCTGAAGGCGATGCTGGCGCGGGATGAATCGGAGGCCGTGCGGTGAACTTCCTCGCCGAACTGCGCCGCCGCAACGTCATCCGCATGGCCGGGCTGTACCTGGTCGCGGCGTGGCTGGTCACGCAGGTCGCCGGAACCTTGCTGCCGATGTTCGAGGCGCCGGCGTGGATCGCGCGCGCGGTGGTGGTCGCGCTGGCGATCGGCTTCGTTCCGGCGATGGTCGTGGCCTGGGCGTTCGAATTGACGCCGCAAGGCCTGAAGCGCGACGCCGATGTCCCTGCGTCCGAATCCATCGCGCCGCGCATCGCGCGGAGGATGGACCGCGCGATCATCGTGGTGCTGGCGTTCGCGCTGGGCTATTTCGCGTTCGACAAGTTCGTGCTGGCGCCGCGGCGCGAGCTCGCGATCGCGGCGGAGGCGAAGAAGGCGGGCGAGGCGACATCGGAAGCGGCGGCGACGGCGAAGGCGTCGGACAAGTCCATCGCGGTGCTGCCGCTGAGCAATGAAAGCGGCGACAAGGACCAGCAGTACTTCTCCGACGGCCTGACCGACGACATGATCAACGCGCTGATGCAGTTCGACAGCCTCAAGGTGATCGGGCGCACGTCCGCGTTCCAGTTCCGCGACAGCAGGGAAGGCAGCGCCGCCATCGGCGCGAAGCTGGGCGTGGCCTACCTGCTCACCGGCAGCGTGCGCAAGCTCGGCGACACCGTGCGCATCAACGCGCAGCTGGTAAAGGCCGCCGATGGCAGCGGCGTGTGGTCGCAGAGCTACGACCGGCCATACACAGACCTGTTCAAGCTGCAGGACGAGATCGCCGCTTCGGTCGCGGGCGCGCTCAAGGCCAAGCTGTTGCAGGGCGGCAACCCGGTCGCGCAGAACGACCGCCCGCCCAGCGGCAACCTCGACGCCTACAACGCCTACCAGCAGGGCCGGTTCTACGCCGTGCGCGGCAACCAGCCGGACGTGCTCACGGCGCTGGAGCACTTCCGCGAAGCCATCCGCCTCGATCCCCGCTACGCGGCGGCCTGGGTCGAGGTCGGCTACGCGCAAGCGCGGCTGGCGAGCAATTACCTCACCGGCGCCGAGGTCGCGCCCGCGCTGGCGAAGGCGCAGGAGGCGATCGATGCCGCATTGCGCCTGAATCCTGACCTGGCGCAGGCGCACGCCGCGCGCGCCTACCTGATGCGGGTGCGCGATTTCGACTTCGACGGCTCGCTGGCGGAATATCGCCGCGCGCTGGAACTTGCGCCGAACGATCCGCGCATCGTCGTCGCCTACGCCCTAGGCCTTGCCATGCAGGGGCAGGTAGAAAGCGCCTTCGGTTATGTGCGCAAGGCGCTGGCGCTCGACCCGCTGCAGGCGAGCAGCCACTCGCTGTTGTCGACCTTGCTGGCCTCCACCGGGCGCATGGACGCGGCGAGGGCGGCCATCGGCAAGGCCGTCGAAGTGCAGCCGCGCTCGAATTCGTACCGGGCCCAGCAGGCCAGGATCGAGGCGATGAGCGGCAATGCGCCCCGCGCGCTGGCGCTCGCGCAGGCGCTGCCGCCGGACGAATGGCGCGATTACGCGATGGCGAGCGTGCTGCAGGACGGTCCCGACCGCGCCGCCGCGGATGCGGCATTGCAGGCGCTGATCGACAGGCGCGCCGACAGCATGGCCTACCAGATCGCCGAGGTGTATGCGCAGCGTCGCGACCTCGACAACGCGTTCAAGTGGCTCGACCGCGCATGGGCCAACCGCGACCCCGGCGTCGCCTACCTTCTCTACGATCCCTACCTGCTGCGCCTCAAGGACGACCCGCGCTTCGCCGCGTTCACGCGCAAGGTCGGGCTGCCGGCCACGACCGACGCCAGGGCGTTGCCGTAAAGTCGGGGCATGTTCGACACCTCCCCGCAACTCGACTGCGCCGGCCGCATCCTGAAACTCGACGTGCCGCGGGTGATGGGCATCGTCAACGCCACCCCGGATTCGTTCGCCGACGGCGGCGAACACGCGACGGTCGAAGCCGCGATCGCGCACGGGATGAAGCTGGCGGGGGAGGGCGCGGACATCCTCGACATCGGCGGCGAATCCACCCGCCCGGGCGCCGAGGACGTGCCGCTCGAAGAGGAATTGCGCCGCGTGGTGCCGGTGATCGAGGCGCTGGCGCAGCGCGTTTCCATCCCGATCAGCATCGACACGTCGAAACCGGAAGTGATGCGCGCCGCGGTCGCCGCCGGCGCCGGCATGGTCAACGACGTGTACGGCCTGCGCCGCGAGGGCGCGCTCGATGCCGCGGCGGAACTCGGCGTGCCGGTGGTGCTGATGCACATGCAGGGCGAACCGCGCACGATGCAGGCCAGCCCCGAATACGACGACGTGGTCGGCGAGGTCCACCGCTTCCTCGCCGAGCGCATCTTCGCCGCGGAAATGGCCGGCATCCCGAAAAAACGCATCGTCGTCGACCCCGGCTTCGGCTTCGGCAAGAACGCGCGGCACAACCTGCAACTGCTGGCGCAGCTGCGGCGCTTCACCGAACTCGGCGTGCCGGTGCTGGCCGGGCTGTCGCGCAAGCGCACCATCGGCGAGCTGACCGGCCGCGACGATCCGCGCGAGCGCGTGTTCGGATCGGTCGCCGCGCACCTGATCGCCGCGCAGAACGGCGCGATGCTGCTGCGCGTGCACGATGTGGCCGCGACCGCGGACGCGCTCAAGGTCTGGAACGCGGTCGCCGCGGCGCCGATGCCGCGCGTCGATGCGAAGCCGGCGATCCGCTGGCCGGACGAGGACTGAAATGGCTTTGTGGGAGCGGCTTCAGCCGCGATCGGAAGCGCAGGGAAAGAGTCGTGGCTGAAGCCACTCCCACAGAAGCGGCGCACGCCACTAGACTGCGGGTTCCGGACAACGAGCGGGGATCGACATGCAGACTTGGCTCCGCCGCAAGGACATCGACCGGGTCACGGTCCACGAGGAAGGGCGCCGGCTCGTCCCGACGCTGAGCTGGCCGCACCTGGTCGCGCTCGGCATCGGCGCCATCGTCGGCACCGGC
>JBGAHT010000087.1:0-5156 GCA_044226035.1 Thermomonas sp.
GGCTCCGCGAGCAGGACGTCGGCCGCGCACTCGACTGGCTGTATGTCGTCCGTACCGTCGAGGTGCCGTCGGCAGTTCGCGAGTGGCGGGAGTGCGCAGAACCCGCCGGTGTCGCGGACATCGAACTGCCGCCGCTGGATGAATCCGGCGTGAGCGAGCTGTTGGCATCGCTCGCGCTGCCAGGCCTGGACGTCGCGCAGTGGGGGCCGATGATGGCGCGGCATACCGGCGGCAGCCCGCTGTTCATTCTGGAAACGCTGCTGGCGCTGCAGTCCGGCGGCGCGTTGGCAGGGGCGACGGGCGCGCAGCTGCCCGTGCCATCGCGCATCGGTGATCTCATCGAGCGGCGGCTGCGCCAGCTCTCGCCCGCGGCCCTGAAACTGGTGCGGGTCGCGGCCCTGGCGGGGCAGGACTTCAGTGTGGAACTGGCCGCGAGCGTCCTGGACCAGCATGCGCTTGACATCGCCGACGCGTGGCGTGAACTGGAGTCGGCGCAGATCATCCGCGACCGCGCGTTTGCGCATGACCTGCTGCAGGCCGCCGCGCTGCATTCGGTGCCGCAGGCCATCGCGCGCACACTGCACCGGGACATCGCCGCCTGGTTGTCGGCGCACGACGGCGAGCCGGCGGCCGTGGCCGCGCATCACTTCGAGGCCGGCCAGTGGGCCGACGCCGGCTCGCACTTCTGCAAAGCGGCCGAGAAGGCACGCGCGGCCGGGGAACATGCGGCGGCGATGGCCCTCTACGAGCGGGCCGAACGCAGCTTCGACAGTGCCGGCCAGCGCACGCAGCGGCTGGACGCGATGCGCATGCGGGCGATGTGCCTGCAGTTCCTCAAGCGCTTCGATCAGTATTCCACGCTGGGTCGCGAGATCGCTGCATTGGCGGTCACGCCGCAGGAGCGCCTCTGGGCGCTCGACGCACTGGCCAAGAGTCGCTTCGAGAAGCTCGGCGACGAAGAATCGATCCGGCTGCTGCGCGAGGCCCGCCTGCTGGCGCGGGAAGTCGAGGATTCGGTGGCGGAGGTGAGCCTGGCCGAATGGGAGGCGCTGGGACTGAGCTTCCTGGGACGACATGACGAAGCGATGGCTGCGGGCCGCTCGCTTGCCCGGTACATCGCCGAACATCCGGACGACGAAACGATTGCGCTGCGCAAGCGGCAGTACGCGTACCTGCTGGAAATGGACAACCAGTTCGACGCGGCCATCGAACTGCTGCGTGATGCCGACGAGCATGCGCGTCGGCACGGCGAACTTGGCCTGGTGGGCGAAATCCAGGTGATCCGCGGCGCCTGCCTGTTCAACACCGGGCGCGTCGACGCAGCCATCGATGAATATCACGCGGCACGCCGGCAGTTGCTGGAGAGCTCGGCCGGCAGCCAGGGGTGGACGACCTACGACCTGGCGCTGGGCCGGTATCTGGGCGAAGTCGGCCGCTACTCGGAAGCGCTGGCGTTGCTGGAGAACTCACGCGAACTCTACGGCAACCATTCGGGCTGGTTCGGCGAGCAGGCTGCAGTCACCCTCGCGCAATGCTGGATGGCGCTAGGGCAGTTCGCGCGCGCCAGCCGGCTGCTGGGCGCACAGGCGCCGCAGGATCCGATGGCCTGCATTGGATGGCTGTTCGCGCGCGCGAGGCTGGCCCGACTGAACGGCCAATCGGCGGCAGCACTGCTCGACGAAGCGGCTGCGCGAGCTGCGGGCAGCCCGCGAGCCGAACGCGTGCTCTGGCAGGTCGCCATCGAGCGCGCGGCGGAACTCGATGGCGACAAAGCCGCCGCGATGGCGGGCGAGGTTGTCGAACGCAGCCTCGCAAAGAACACGGCGTCGGCCTTCGTACCGGCCATGGCAGCACAGGCCGATGCGCTGCGACGCGCCGGTCGCCATGCGGAGGCCGTGCGCGTGGCACGGCGGCTTCGCGATCGGTTGTCGGAAGGGTTGGCCGTGGTCGGCATCTACGAGCCCGAACTCTGGTGCCGCTTGCGCGCCGCGTTCGATGCCGGTGGCGAACCGATCGAGGCCAGGGCCGCGCTGCAGCGGGCCGTCACGTGGATTCGCGAAACGGCCGCGGGCCGTGTCCCCGATGTCTTCCGCGACAGCTTCCTGGAGCGGCATCCAGTCAACCGTTCCGCTCTGGCGGCAGCCACGCGGGAGCGTTGAAGGGCCGCGTAACACTCCGATAACGCGCTGCTTCTACGTTGCCACCCTACCGATGGCGCCGCGCCGTCGACACGCAGGAGAGGCGACATGAGGGGACTGTGCAAGGGCCTTGTGTTGAGTTGCCTGGCCGTCGCCGGAGCGGCTGCCGCCGTCGATCGCGAGATCGGCATCGACCCGATGCTGTCGGTGCACTGGAGCACCCTGACCGGCGGGCCCGCCACGCCCGCGGCGCAGATGGCCAACAACATGATGGTCGGCTTCTGGCAGCGCGCGTCGGGCGCGAAGGCCGGTGTCGGCTCGATCAACACCGGTGTCGTCGAGTTCCAGCTGCCGGAGAACCCGCCGCAGCGCATCCGCTCGGCCACGCTGCAGTTCAAGGCCCGCGCGTCGCAATGCGCGGGCGCGGAGCCGGTGGTCTTCGAGGTGTACGGTTTTCCAGGCAATGGCCGGCCCGATCCCGCGGACGCGACCATGGGCACGCGCCTCGGCCAGCTCACTGCCAACTGCGGCGATAACCCGGCTTTCACGCAGCCGATCGACGCCACGCAGCTCGTGCGATCGCTGACAGTTCCGTCGGGCCTGCGCTACGTCGGCTTCAATGTGCGCAAGATGAACCATCGCGCCGGGCCGAGCTTCTTCGGCTTCTCCGCGGCCAAGCTGACGGTGGTCGTCGCCAGCGAGGATCTGCCGGTCTCTGCAAGCGCGCCGGTGGCGGCAGGCGCCCGGGACGGCACGCCCGCGGGTACGACTGGAGCGCCCGGCGGCACTGCGCAGTTTGATCCCGGCAAGGTGGTCGCCGGACTCGCCGGTGCCGCGGCGACGCTGCTGCGCGGCGGCGGACAGCAACCCGCACGCGAACAGGCGCGCACCGAGGCGGTCGGCGCGTTGAGCAATCCGATGTCGACGGCGCCGGCGTCCATGCCGGTCGAAGGTGGCGGTGCGATGCCCGCCGAGGCTGCGTCCCCGACACCGATGTCGTCTTCCTCGCCGCCGGCGAATCCGCAGGTCGCGAGCGCATCGCTGCCCGCGATGACGACGGCTCCCACCGCCGTGGCGGCGCCGGTGACGATCGACATCGTCGGCCTGAAGCTCGGCATGTCCGCCGATGAGGTGCGCCGCGCCATCACCGCGCATTCGCGCGAGCTGCGGCTCGACGAGACGCGCGGCATCGTCAACAACGTGTCGGCCACCGACTACCTGTCGTGGATCATCGCGCGGGCGGCGACGGGCGCGCCCGCAGGCTCCAGCGACGCGATCGGCGTGCATTTCCCGCCGCCGCCCAACGTCCATCGCGCGATCTTCATCGAGCGCTTCACGGGCTTCCAGAACGGCGCGTTCCCGCTGTGGGACACGATCCGCGCCGCGCTCGAGAAGAAGTTCGGACCGCCCAGCTTCGACGGCGACGGCCAGATGCTGTGGACCTTCAATGCCGCGGGCGCGCAGATCGTGGACAAGAACACGATGGCCCGCTGCGGCAAGTTTCCGCCCACCGATCCGCCGGCGCGCGGCCAGAACGTGATGTTCAACGGCTACAAGACGACGGGTTGCGGCGTCACTGTGTACGTGCGCTACGAGCGCGGCCGCGGCCCATCGGACCGTGACCTGGTGCGCTGGATGAGCATGTCGCTGATCGACGATTCGCAGTTCGACAACATGCGTAATGCCGCTGCCCAGTTCGCCACGCAGGCCACGCGCAGTTCGGCGAGCAGTGTTGCCGCTCCGAAGCTGTGAGGGGCATGATGAGGAAGAGCCTGCTCATGACGGTCACGATCCCGCTCGTGATCGCCGCCTGCGATTCGGGGCCTGGCGACTCCGCGTTCGTTGCGGCCTGCATGAAGGAAGGCGCAACGGCGACCGGCCGGATGATGCGGCGTGAACTGGCGCTGAAGGGCGAGGCCTTCTGCGAATGCGCAGCCGGCGTCGCGCGCAAGGAACTGTCGGCCGAGGCGCGCCGCGCGATGATCCTCGGCATGGAAGGCAACCAGAGCGAGGCGAACGCGCTCTCGGCAAAGTTCAGCGAGGCCGACCAGATGGCCTTCATGAAAGGCGGCATGGCGATGCTCGAACGCTGCGCCCTGCCCGCAGGTCGCTGAACAACCTCTCCGGGGGAACGTGCCATGCAAAAGCGTGCAATGCAGGTCGAGGGACTGTCCCGCCGCTCCGCTTCGGCGGCGCTGATCGCCGCCGCGCTGGCGCTGGCGCCCGACTCTGTCGTATGGGCACAGGGCCGGGTCGATCAGAAGCTCATGCAGGTCTACGGTGGTGTGCTTGCGGCGGATTGTTCCAATTACATGCTTCCTCAGCTCAAGTACCTGGGCGATTCGCTGGTGGTGCAGGACGGCGGCAAGGCGGTGCTGACCGGACGCAACCTGAAGGCGGAACCGTCGTATTTCGGCGCTTCCCCGCCGCCGGAGTTCGAGACCGCGGTGAGCAGCGAGGTCGCGGGCGGCGAGAAGCTGGTGTTCGTCTTCTACCGAAATGCTTCGGGCCTGTACGCCGCGGTCGAGGGCGGACAGAAGGTGATGGCGGCGCTGCCGGCGGCGCTGAAAGGCAAGCGCGTGCGGCACTGCGACCCGAACCGCAACGCCGCGCCCGGCGCGACGGCGGGCCCGAGTGCGCAGGCCAGGGCCGATCCGGCCCGGTTCAAGGGCTATGCACTGACTGACCTCGGCGCGTCGGGCCTGCTCTACAACGCGAAGGCGAAGGACGCCTACTACAAGGCGCTGGGTCCGCTGGTGAAGGAGCCGTGGCTGGCAAAGCTCGACGGGCCGAGCGCCGAGAACAAGGCGGTCAGGGTCGCCAATGGCGACTACGTGAAGCTCGCGACCTGCAAGAACCACGATTGCTACGACAACACGGTGCTGCTGCTGTGGGCCGCGCCGGACCTGATCTACGGCAAGGTCGTGCAGAAGAACCGGTCGACGCTGATCGGCTCGCCGCCGCCCGCCGTGGCGGCGGAACTGGAGAAACTCTGGAAGGCCGAGTTCCGCTCTCAAC
>JBGAHT010000017.1:0-46061 GCA_044226035.1 Thermomonas sp.
CGTCCCGCCCTGCTCTGGCCCCCTGGCCTTGGCTTTAGGCATTTGCTCCCCGGTCCCTGGTCCCTGGTCCCCTGGTCCCTGTCCCCTCCTCTATGCCTTCAGTTGGGGTCCCGGGACTTGACCCTGCGTGTTTTGGTGTTATAGTTACATACAACACCACTCCCCCAGCGGAGAGCACCATGGAACGTCGATTGCAGAACAGCCTCTGGGCCCTGGGCGCGGTCCTGACCACGGCCTTGTTGCTGGGCAGCCTGCGGCCGGCCCCGGACCGGATCCTGGTCGCCCCCGGCCCTTCGACCGGGACCGACGTGATCGCCACCGGGGCGGTCCAGGCCGATGCCGCCGCCAGCCCCGCCCCGCGCCCGCACAAGCCCTTGCGCCGCCACGGCCTGTCGATGCCCTATTTCTCCTTCTCCAGCTCCATCGGAGGCTGAGGCCATGACCGCCATCCAATGGAGCGAGGGCGCTCCGATCTACCGCCAGCTCAAGGAGCGCGTCATCGCGATGATGCTCGATGGCGTGCTCAAGCCGGGCGACGCGCTGCCGTCGGTGCGCCAGGTCGCGGCGGAATACCACCTCAATCCGATCACCGTCTCGCGCGCCTACCAGGAACTCGCGGACGAGGCACTCGTGGAAAAACGCAGGGGACTCGGCATGTACGTCACCGAAGAAGCATCCAGGAAACTCCTCGCCAGCGAGCGCGAACGCTTCCTGCGCGACGAATGGCCGCTGGTGCTCGAGCGCATCCAGCGCCTGGGCCTGGCCCCGTCCGAACTGCTCGATCCGGCGAGCAAGTGGAGCGCGCAATGAGCCAGGTGATCTCCGCACGCGGCCTGCGCAAGGCCTACAAGAACAAGCTGGCGCTGGACGGCGCCTCGTTCGAGGTGCCCGCCGGGCGCATCGTCGGCCTGATCGGGCCGAACGGCGCCGGCAAGACCACCGCGCTCAAGGCGATCCTCGGCCTGATCCCGTTCGAGGGCGAGCTGTCCGTGCTCGGCCGCGACCCGCGCACCCAGCGCGACGCGCTGATGAACGACGTGTGCTTCATCGCCGACGTCGCGGTGCTGCCGCGCTGGATTAAGGTGAAGGAAGCCATCGAGTTCGTCGCCGGCGTGCATCCTCGCTTCGACCGCGAACGTTGCCAGCGCTTCCTCGCCAACACCCAGCTCAAGCCGGACATGAAGGTGCGCGAGCTGTCCAAGGGCATGATCGTGCAGCTGCACCTGGCGCTGGTGATGGCCATCGACGCCAGGCTGCTGGTGCTCGACGAGCCCACGCTCGGCCTCGACATCCTCTACCGCAAGCAGTTCTACCAGCGCCTGCTGGAGGACTACTTCGACGAGGACAAGACCATCCTCGTCACCACCCACCAGGTCGAGGAAATCGAGCACATCCTCACCGACGTGCTGTTCATCCGCGACGGCAGGATCTCGCTCGACGCATCGATGGACGCGCTGGGCGAACGCTTCGCCGAAGTGCTGGTGAACGCGGACAAGCTCGACGCCGCGCGCGCGCTCAAGCCCATCGACGAACGCGCCCTGCCGTTCGGCAAGACCGTGATGCTGTTCGACGGCGTCCCCGCCGACCAGCTCGCCGCGCTCGGCGAAACCCGCACCCCGGGCCTCGCCGACCTGTTCGTCGCCACGATGAAGGGAACCTACGCATGAACGCCGTGATCGACACCGAAGCGACCGCGCCGCTGCGCGTGGCGCCGCACGCCACCCACAAGTTCAAGCTGCTGCTCAAGCGCGAGTTCTGGGAGCACAAGGGCGGCTTCCTGTGGGCGCCGCTGGTCGCGGGGGGCATCTCGCTGGTGCTGACGCTGATGGCGCTGGTCGTCGCCGAAGTCGCGGCGCGCAAGGCCGCCAGCCATGGCGACCTGGTGTTCGGCGACAGCGTCGGCCGCAGCGTCCAGATCAACGGCCTCGACCTCGGCCAGATCAGTTCGAAGATGGATGCAGAGGCCGTGCGCAACCTGGCCGGCGGCATCGACGTCGCCTCGCTGACCTCGTCGCTGTGGCCGATGATCGTGCTCGGTTTCGTCGTGTTCTTCTTCTGCCTCGGCAGCCTGTACGACGAACGCAAGGACCGCAGCGTGCTGTTCTGGAAATCGCTGCCGCTCTCCGACGGCGAGACCGTGCTGTCGAAGGCCGCGAGCGCGCTGGTCGTGGCGCCGGCCCTGGCGGTGGCCGCGGCGATCGCGAGCATGTTCGGCTTCCTGGTGCTGGTCAGCGTGTTCGTGCTGTTCCACCACGGCAATCCGTACGCGCTGATCTGGGGCCCCGGCCATCCGCTGAAGGTGGCGGCCAGCATGATCGCGCTGATCCCGGTGTATGCGCTGTGGGCGCTGCCGACCGTCGGCTGGCTGATGCTGTGCTCGGCCTGGGCGCGCAGCAAGCCGTTCCTGTGGGCGATCCTGATCCCGGTGTTCTCCGGCATCCTCATCAGCTGGTTCAACCTGATGAACGTGTTCCACCTCGACGATGGCTGGTTCTGGAAGAACATCGTGTTCCGCAGCCTGTTCAGCGTGTTCCCCGGCACCTGGTACGCGAGTTCGTCGATGCAGCACGCCATGTCGATGAAGGTCGACAACCCCGGCGACCTCGCCAACGCGATCGAGATCGGCAGGAGCTGGGCGGTGTTCGGGTCGGCCGAACTGTGGATCGGCGCGCTCGCCGGCGCCGCGATGATCTTCGCCGCGATCCGCCTGCGCCGCTGGCGCGACGACAACTGAGGAATGACGCCATGAACCGCAAGCGCATCGCCGCACTGGTCCTCGCCATCTCGCCGCTGGCCGCGCAGGCCTCGGTGCACGAGGAAGTCGCCAGCGACTTGAACCAGGCCCGCCAGGAAGTCCGCGCGGAAATGGCGCAGGAACGCGCCAGGCTCGACCGCGAGAACCTCTCGCTCGACGGCCTGCACTTCGGCATCGAGGACGAGCGCGAGGCCGGCAAGCGCAAGCCGCAGCCCAAGGGCGAGATCACGCCGAAGGGCGACCTGCTGGTCGACGGCAAGGCGGTCGCCATCGACGCGACCCAGCGCCGGCGGCTGCTCGATTACCGCGCCCAGGTCATCGGCATCGCCAAAACCGGGATCGACGCCGGCGAACAGGCGGCCATGGTCGCGATCGACCTCACCAACGTCTCGCTGTTCCGCCTCATCGTCGGCGGGATGACCGGCAGCCTGGAGCGCCGGGTCGAGGCATCGGTGAAGCGGGACATCGCGCCGGCGGTGCTGCAGATCTGCCGGCAGCTGCCCCGGCTGCGCGATTCGCAGCAGGCGCTGGCCGCGAGCGTGCCCGAGTTCCGGCCCTATGCCACGCTCGAGCAGGACGACATCGACGGCTGCGAACGCGATGTCGGCGACGAATTGGCCTCACGCTGATCCAGACACAGGACGAACACGACCATGAACACGATCCGCACCCTCGCCTGCATCGCATTGCTCGCCTCGCTGGCCGCGTGCCAGGGCAACGCGCCATCGGCAACGACCGCGTCCAATGCTTCCAAGCCGGCCGCGCCCGCCGAACCCGGCGGCCTCTCCGGCATGGTCGGCGCGGCGATGGACAAGGCCCGCGCCGAAATGGAGACGAAGAACATCGGCATCGGCGGCAACGGCGTCCACATCAACGTCAACGGCCACGAGATCAACACTCCCGACGACAAGGCGCCGCATGCCGAAATCAGCCCGCAGGGCGACCTGCTGGTCGAAGGCAAGCCGGTCGACATCACCCCGGCGCAGCGCAAGCTGCTGCTGGAATACCGCGGCGAGATCATCGGCGTGGCCAGCGCCGGCATGGAGATCGGCAAGCAGGGCGTGGACATCGCCGGCAAGGCGGTCGGCACCGCCATCGCCAGCATCTTCAACGGCAAGAGCGACCAGGCCGAGCAGGAAATGAAGGCGCAGGGCGACAAGATCGAAGCCGCGGCGATGAAGCTGTGCGACCAGTTGCAACCGATGCTCGAGACCCAGCAGGCACTCGCGGCCTCGCTGCCGGCGTTCAAGCCCTACGCGAGCATGCAACAGTCGGACATCGACGATTGCCGCAAGCACGACAAGGGCGATGGCGTGGCGGTCACCAGCGACTGAGCTTCCTGCCGTCATCCTGAGGCGAAGCCGAAGGACCTGCTGTTGCCCTGCCGAGCGGGGACGACAAGCAGGTCCTTCGCTGCGCCCGGGAAGACAGGACTACCCCGAACTTCCACCGCCCTCGTGGATCCCGCCCTTGGTCAGCGCGACCGGATCCAGCAACTTCTTCAACTCCACGGCCGATAGCCCGCTGTCCTCGACCGCGATGTCCAGCACCGGGCGATTTTCCTTGTAGGCGCGCTTGGCGATCGCCGCGGCCTGCTCGTAGCCGATGATCGGGTTCAGCGCAGTGACGAGGATCGGGTTGCGCGCCAGCGCTTCGCGCACCTTGCCTTCGCGCACCTTCAGGCCGGCGATGGCCGAATCGGCGAGCAGGCGCATCGCGTTCGACAACAGGCCGATCGATTCCAGCAGGTCGTTCGCGACCAGCGGCAGCATCACGTTGAGCTGGAAATTGCCGGACGCGCCGGCGATCGAAATCGCCGCGTGGTGGCCCATCACCTGCGCGCAGACCATGCAGGTCGCCTCCGGGATCACCGGGTTGACCTTGCCCGGCATGATCGAACTGCCCGGCTGCAGCGCCGGCAGTTCGATTTCGCCGAGGCCGGCGAGCGGGCCGGAATTCATCCAGCGCAGGTCGTTGGAAACCTTCATCAGCGCGACCGCGAGCGCGTTGAGCTGGCCGGACAGTTCCACCGCGTCGTCCTGCGAGGCGATGCCCTCGAACTTGTCCGCCGCGGATTCGAACTTCGCCTTGCACAGCACCGACAGCGCCTTCGCCATCGCCTTGCCGAAGCGCGGGTCGGCGTTGATGCCGGTGCCGATCGCGGTGCCGCCGATGGGCAGCCGGCGCATGCGCCTGGATGCGTCGCGGATGCGGGCCTCGGCCGACGCGAGCTGCGCGGCCCAGGCGCCGAACTCCTGGGCGAAGGTCAGCGGCATCGCGTCCATCAGGTGCGTGCGGCCGGTCTTGACCACGCCGCGCAGCGACTTGGCCTTGCGCTCGATCGCCTTGCGCAGGTGCTGCAGCGCCGGCAGCAGGTCCTCGTGCACGGCGAGTTCGGCGCTGACGCGGATCGCGGTCGGGACGACATCGTTGGAACTCTGGCCGAGGTTGACGTCGTCGTTCGGATGCACCTTCGCCTTTCCGGCGCGCGCGGCGAGGTTCGCGATCACCTCGTTCGCGTTCATGTTGCTCGAGGTGCCCGAGCCGGTCTGGTACACGTCGATGGGAAAATGCGCGTCGTGGTCGCCGTCCGCCACTTCCAGCGCCGCCTTGCGGATCGCCGCGGACTTCGCCTTCGGCAACAGCCCGAAGCCGGCGTTGACCTCGGCCGCGGCGGCCTTGATCAAGCCCAGCGCGCGGATGAAGCCGCGCGGCATCGGCCGGCCGGAGACCGGGAAGTTCTGCACCGCGCGCTGCGTCTGCGCGCCCCACAGCGCGTCGGCGGGCACCCGCAGCTCGCCCATGCTGTCGTGTTCGATGCGGAAGGACTTGGCCATCGCGATCTCCGGCGCCACAAACCCATGACACCGTCATTCCGGCGAAAGCCGGAACCCAGCTTATCGGGGTTCTTCGCGAAGAAGCTGGGCCCCGGCTTTCGCCGGGGTGACGACACAATGCAATCCGAGCATACGCCCGCAACCGTTTAGAATTGCGCCTCGCCCCCCGCCGACGCCGCGCCATGCCCGACGCCCTCACCGCCCTGTCCCCGCTCGACGGCCGCTACGCCGGCAAGGTCGACGCGCTGCGCCCGATCTTCTCCGAATACGGCCTGATCCGGGCGCGGGTCAAGGTGGAAGTCGAATGGCTGCTGGCGCTGGCGGGCGATCCGGGCATCGTCGAACTGAAGCCGTTCTCCGCCGCCGCCGTCGCGCGGCTGCGCGCGCTGGCCGAGGGTTTTTCGGTCGAGGACGCGGCGCGGGTCAAGGCGATCGAGGCCACGACCAACCACGACGTCAAGGCGGTCGAATACCTGATCAAGGAAAAGCTCAAGGACGACGCCGAACTCGGCCCGGCGCTGGAATTCGTGCACTTCGCCTGCACCAGCGAGGACATCAACAATCTTAGCTACGCGCTGATGCTGTCCGAAGCGCGGCGCGCGGTCCTGCTGCCGAAACTCGACGCGCTGGTCGACAAGCTGCGCGTGCTGGCGCACGAACACGCCGCGCTGCCGATGCTGTCGCGCACCCACGGCCAGACCGCCTCGCCCACCACGGTCGGCAAGGAACTCGCCAACGTCGTCGCCCGCCTGCAACGCCAGCGCGAGGTGCTGGCCGCGTTGCCGATGCCGGGCAAGATCAACGGCGCGGTCGGCAACTACAACGCGCACGTCGCCGCCTATCCCGACATCGACTGGACCGCGTTCTCGCGCCGCTTCGTCGAATCGCTCGGGCTGGACTGGCAGCCCTACACCACCCAGATCGAGCCGCACGACGGCATCGCCGAGCTGTGCGACGCCTGCAAGCGCATCGACACCATCGCGATCGATCTGTGCCGCGACGTGTGGGGCTACATCTCGCAGGGCTACTTCAGGCAGGCGGTGAAGGCCGGCGAAGTCGGCAGTTCGACCATGCCGCACAAGGTCAATCCCATCGATTTCGAGAACGCGGAAGGCAACTTCGGCATCGCCAGCGCGCTGTTCGAGCACTTCGCCGCGAAGCTGCCGATCAGCCGCTGGCAGCGCGACCTCACCGATTCGACCGTGCTGCGCGCGCTCGGCACCGCGTTCGGCCAGATGCTGATCGGCTTCGATTCGCTGCAGAAGGGCCTGGGCAAGCTCAGCGCGAATCCCGAGCGCCTGGCCGCCGACCTCGACGCGGCGTGGGAAGTGCTGGCCGAGGCGGTGCAGACGGTGATGCGCCGCTACGGCCTGCCCAATCCGTACGAACAGCTGAAGGCACTGACCCGCGGCCACGGCATCACCGAAGCCTCGATGCGCGAGTTCATCGCATCGCTGGAACTGCCCGCGGACGCCAGCCGGCGCCTGCTGGAGATGACGCCGGCGGCCTACACCGGCCTCGCCGAGAGGCTGGCGCGGGAGATCTGAGGTGGCGAAGTGGCTGCCGATCGAAGTCGATGCCGCGAACGGCCCGCACCCGCTCGGCATGCCGCCGGAAACATTCCTGCGCGATTACTGGCAGAAGAAGCCGCTGCTGATCCGCAATGCGTTCCCGGGGTTCGAATCGCCGCTGCAGCCCGAGGACCTCGCCGGACTCGCCTGCGAGGACGGCGTGCTGGCGCGGATCGTCGCGCACGAACCCGAAGGCGACAAATGGATGCTGCGGCACGGGCCGTTCCCCGAGGAACTGTTCCCGACGCTGCCCAGGCACGACTGGACCCTGCTCGTGCAGGACGTGGACAAGTGGGATGCGGACGTGCGCGCGCTGCTCGATCGCTTCGATTTCCTGCCACGCTGGCGCATCGACGACGTGATGGTGTCCTTCGCCGCGCCCGGCGGTTCGGTCGGCGCGCACGTGGACCAGTACGACGTGTTCCTGCTGCAGGCGCAGGGCCGGCGCCGCTGGCAAATCGACGACCGGCCGAATCCTCCCGTGCATTTCCGCCTCGACGTGGAGCTGAAGCTGCTGCAGCGCTTCGATCCGACCCACGACTGGGTGCTCGGCCCGGGCGACATGCTGTACCTGCCGCCGGGCGTGCCGCACCACGGCGTCGCCGAGGATGCCTGCCTCACCTTCTCGGTGGGCATGCGCGCGCCGGCGGCGGCGGAGCTGCTCGGCGATTTCGTCGACACGCTGGCGAGCGAAGCCGACGAATCGCTGCGCTTCGCCGACCCCGACCTCGAACCGGCCAAGGACGCGTACGAGATCGACGCCACGGCGATGGAGCGCGTGGTCGAGGCCTTGAACACGCTGCGCATGAACGACCCGGCGCGGCTGGGCGAATGGTTCGGGCGCTTCATCACCACCTATCGCACCGCGTTGCGCCCGGGCGGGCGCGAACCGGGCGATGGCCGTTCGCGGATCGAGATCGAATGGGACCTGCAGCAGGGCGCGTGGCTGCAGCGCGACCCGTGGACGCGGATGGCCTGGCAGCGGGCCAGGCCCGGCGCGCGGCTGTACGTCTCCGGCGAAGCGCACGCGCTGCCGCTGGCCGATGCGCGCCGCATCGCCGGCGGCGAACGCCTCGATGGCGCCGGCTACGCCAGGTTGTCCGAAGCCGGCCGCGACCTGGTGCAGGCGCTGCTGCAGGACGGTCACTACCGGCTCGAATTCCCGGAAGACGGGGAATGAGCGCCACCACGCGCGGTTTCCGCGTCGATGCGGCCGACTATGCGACCGACCGCGACGCCCTGCGCGCGGTGCGCGAGGCGGTGTTCGTGCGCGAACAGGGCGTGCCGCTGGAACTGGAACTCGACGCGCAGGATCCGGACTGCCTGCACGTGCTCGCCCGCGACGCCGACGGGCGGCCGATCGGCACCGGGCGCCTCACCCCGGCGCACACGCTCGGGCGCATGGCGGTGCTGCCGCAATGGCGCGGGCGCGGCGTCGGCGCGGCGATGCTCGCCGCGCTGACCGGACTCGCGCGCGAGCGGCGATGGAATGCGATCGAACTGCACGCGCAGGTCGATGCCATCGGTTTCTACCTGCGCCACGGCTACCTGCCGATCGGGCCGCGCTACATGGAAGCGGGGATCGAGCACCAGTCGATGCGCCGCGCGCTGGGCGGACCGAACGCGGTCGAGGACCGCGAAGCGGCCATCGCCGCGTGCATCGGCATCATCGACGCGACCCGGCGCGGGCTGCGCGTGTACAGCCGCGCGCTGGACCCGGGCCTGTTCGACGCGCCGCCGGTGCTGGACGCCCTGCGCCGGCTGGCCGTGCGCGGCGACGGGGTCGAACTGCGCTTCCTGCTGCAGGACGCCGACACCCCGCAGCGCGAACACGCGCCGCTGCTCGCCCTGGCCCAGCGCCTGCCGAGCGTGCTGCTGTTCCGCGCGGTGGACGACCCGGTCGATCGCGCCTATCCCTCGGCCTTCGTCGCCAACGACGGCGGCGGCTATTACTTCCGCGGCCTCGGCCACCGTTTCGACGGCGAAACCGCGCTCGATGCCGGCGGCCGGGCGCGGCAGCTGCGCGAGGAATTCGACCGCACCTGGGAACGCAGCCGGCCCTGCAGCGAATACCGGGCCCTCGGCCTGTAGAGCCGAGCTTGCCCGGCTCGATCCCGGCCTTCGCCGATGATGCAGCGCGGCAAGCTTGGCGGCTATAATTGCGATCCTTTCGCGTCCCCGTTCCGCCGGTGGGCAAAACACCGCCGGATCAACGGGTTGCCACCACTCCGAGCGCCCGCCAGCATCGTGGACAGTCTCCTCAAGCAGTTCGCACTCACCTCGCAACTCGGGGCCAACGCCGCCTATATCGAGGAGCTCTACGAGCAGTATCTGGTCGATCCCGACAGCGTCGCGCCGTCGTGGAAGGCGTATTTCGACGGGCTCAAGGGCCGCGAGGCCGGCGACGTCCCGCATTCGGTGGTGATGGAACAGGTGGCGCAGGCCGGCCGCGACGCCGGGCGCGCCCCGTCCGCGGCCGCCGGCCCGGGCGACGAGCGAGACCGCGCGGTCGCCAAGCTGATCACCGCCTACCGTTCGCGCGGGCACCTCGCCGCCAACCTCGATCCGCTCGGCATGCAGACCCGCCCGGACGCGCCGGACCTCGCGCTCGGCTTCCACCGCCTGTCCGAATCCGACCTCGACCACGAGTTCGGCACCGGCGGCGTCGGCGGCCGCGAGCGGATGAAGCTGCGCGACCTGCTGGCCCTGCTCAAGGCCACCTACACCGGTTCGATCGGCGCCGAATACATGCACATCGCCGACGTCGAACAGCGCCGCTGGATGCAGGATCGGCTGGAAACGGCGGGCGGCAACTACGGCCTCGACGCGGGCGCCAAGCGCCGCATCCTCGAACGCCTGACCGCGGCCGAGGGCCTGGAGCGCTACCTGCACACCAAGTACGTCGGCCAGAAGCGCTTCTCGCTGGAAGGCGGCGACGCGCTGGTGCCGCTGCTGGACGACCTGGTCCGCCGCGCCGGCAGCGACGGGGTCAGGGAAATCGTGGTCGGCATGGCCCACCGCGGCCGCCTCAACGTGCTGGTGAACACGCTCGGCAAGTCGCCGCGCAAGCTGTTCGACGAATTCGAAGGCAAGTTCGAGCACGCGGTCGACGACCGCGCGCACACCGGCGACGTGAAGTACCACATGGGCTTCTCCGCCGACGTCGCCACCCCCGGCGGCCCGGTGCACGTCGCCCTCGCCTTCAACCCCTCGCACCTGGAGATCGTGGACCCGGTGGTGGTCGGCAGCGTGCGTTCGCGCCAGCACCGCCGCCGCGACGACGGCCGCAAGCAGGTACTGCCGGTGCTGCTGCACGGCGACGCCGCCTTCGCCGGCCAGGGCGTGGTGATGGAACTGTTCCAGATGTCGCAGGCGCGCGGCTTCGCCGTCGGCGGCACCGTGCACGTGGTGATCAACAACCAGATCGGCTTCACCATCAGCGACCGCCAGGACGCGCGCAGCACGCTGTACTGCACCGACGTGGCGAAGATGGTCGGCGCGCCGGTGCTGCACGTGAACGGCGACGATCCCGAAGCGGTGGTGTTCTGCGCGCAGGCCGCGTTCGACTTCCGCCAGCGCTTCGGCAAGGACGTGGTCATCGACCTCGTCTGCTACCGCCGCCACGGCCACAACGAGGCCGACGAGCCGGCCGCGACCCAGCCGCTGATGTACCAGGTGATCCGCGCGCACAAGACCCCGCGCGAACTCTACGCCGACGCGCTGCTCGCGCAGGGCGTGCTCGCCGCCGACGAGGCGCAGAAGGTGGTCGACAGCTACCGCGACAAGCTCGACGCCGGCGCGGTCACCACCGAACTGGCCGAGGCCAAGCCCGACGCCGAGGCGATCGACTGGTCGAAGTACCTTTCCGGCAAGCTCTCGGACCCGACCGACACCACGGTCCCGCGCAAGAAGCTCGACGCGCTGGCCAAGGCGATCAACACCATCCCCGCGGACATCGTGCTGCATCCGCGCGTGGCCAAGATCTACGAGGACCGGCGCAAGATGGCCGCGGGCGAACTGCCCGGCGACTGGGGCTTCGCCGAGAACCTCGCCTACGCGACCCTGCTCGACGCCGGCCACCGCCTGCGCCTGGTCGGCCAGGACAGCGAGCGCGGCACCTTCTTCCACCGCCACGCGGTGCTGCACGACCAGAAGACCGACACGCACTTCATCCCGCTGCAGTTGCTGGCGAAGAACCCGGACGACGCGACCATCGTCGACTCGTTGCTGAGCGAAGAGGCGGTGATGGCCTTCGAATACGGCTATTCCACCGCCGATCCGGGCACGCTCGACATCTGGGAAGCGCAGTTCGGCGATTTCGCCAACGGCGCGCAGGTGGTGATCGACCAGTTCATCAGTTCCGGCGAGGCCAAGTGGGACCGCCTGTGCGGGCTCGCGCTGTTCCTGCCGCACGGCTACGAAGGCCAGGGCCCGGAACACAGCTCGGCGCGGCTGGAACGCTTCCTGCAGCTGTGCGCGCTGGAGAACATGCAGGTCTGCGTGCCGACCACGCCGGCGCAGGCCTTCCACATGATCCGCCGGCAGATGCTGATGGACACGCGCAAGCCGCTGGTGGTGATGACGCCGAAGTCGCTGCTGCGGCACAAGCTGGCGGTGTCCTCGCTGGACGAACTCGCCAAGGGCGGGTTCCAGCTGCTGATCCCGGACGCGCAGGCCGACGCGAAGTCGGTGAAGCGCGTCGTCGCCTGTTCCGGCAAGGTCTATTACGACCTGCTGGAGGAAGCGCAGAAGCGCGGGCTGAAGGACGTCGCCATCCTCCGCGTCGAGCAGCTGTATCCGTTCCCGCGCAAGGAACTGGCCGCGGAACTGAAGAAATACGCCAAGGCCACCGACCTGGTCTGGTGCCAGGAAGAGCCGCAGAACCAGGGCGCGTGGTACCAGATCCAGCACCACCTCAACGCCTGCCTGCAGCCGAAGCAGTCGGTGCACTACGCCGGCCGCCCGCGTTCGCCCTCGCCCGCCGTCGGCCACTTCAACGACCACGTCGCCGAACAGCAGCAGCTGGTCGCCGACGCGCTGGTGAACCCGTTGAGCGGCCGCATTTCGCACGAATAACCCCGCATTCCGCAGAGAAGCCACATGGCCACCGATATCAAAGTCCCGGTCCTCCCCGAGTCCGTTTCCGACGCCACCATCGCGAGCTGGCACAAGAAGCCGGGCGATGCGGTCAAGCGCGACGAGAACCTCGTCGACCTCGAGACCGACAAGGTCGTGCTCGAAGTGCCCTCGCCGGCCGATGGCGTGCTCAAGGAGATCAAGTTCGCCGAAGGCGCCACCGTCACCAGCCAGCAGGTGATCGCGGTGATCGAGGAAGGCGCGGTCGCCGCCGCGGCTCCTGTGGGAGGGGCTTCAGCCCCGACGCCTGCGGCCCCGGATGCTGTCGCGGCTAAAGCCGCTCCCACAGCGACTCCCGCAACACCTGTCGCGGCCAAAGCCGCTCCCACCGGAAGCAGCCTGCCGCCCGGCGCCGCGTTCTACGCCGCCGCGAACAGCGTGAACCCCGCCGAGGTCGCCGGCACCGGCCGCCGCGGCGCGGTGACCAAGGAAGACCTGGTCAACTACGCCAGCGGCAAGACCCCGGGCGTGGCCGGCGGCGCGCGCCCGGAAGAACGCGTGCCGATGACGCGCATGCGCGCGCGCATCGCCGAACGCCTGATGCAGTCCAAGAACAGCATCGCGATGCTGACCTCGTTCAACGAGGTCAACCTCGGCAAGGTCATGGCGATGCGCAAGGAACTGGGCGAGGCGTTCGAGAAGCAGAACGGCATCAAGCTCGGCTTCATGAGCTTCTTCGCCAAGGCCGCGGCCAACGCGCTGCAGCGCCACCCGATCGTCAACGCCTCGGTCGACGGCAACGACGTCATCTACCACGGCTACGCCGACATCAGCATCGCGGTCTCGACCGACAAGGGCCTGGTGACGCCGGTGCTGCGCAACGTCGAGCGCATGGGCTTCGCCGAAATCGAAGGCGCCATCGCCAATTACGCCAAGGCCGCGCGCGAAGGCGGGTTGAAGCTCGAGGACCTCCAGGGCGGCACCTTCACCATCACCAACGGCGGAACCTTCGGTTCGCTGATGTCCACGCCGATCGTCAACCCGCCGCAGAGCGCGATCCTCGGCATGCACGCGATCAAGGAACGCGCCATCGTCGAGAACGGCCAGGTCATCGCCGCGCCGATGATGTACATCGCGCTCAGCTACGACCACCGCATCATCGACGGCAAGGACGCGGTGCTGTTCCTGGTCGACATCAAGAACCAGCTCGAGAACCCCAGCCGCATGCTGCTCGGGATGTGATTGCTTCAAGCCCCTCTCCCACCGGGAGAGGGGTTGGGATGAGGGTTCGCAACATGCCGGAACCGTCATCCTCGACCGAACCCTCATCCGGCGCTTCGCGCCACCTTCTCCCGGGGGGAGAAGGGAACAGCAGGAAACGCACATGAGCGACCAACAACAATTCGATGTCGTCGTGATCGGCGGCGGCCCGGCCGGCTACCACGCCGCGATCCGCGCCGCGCAGTTGGGCCTGAAGACCGCTTGCGTGGACGCCGCGCTGGGCAAGGACGGCAAGCCGGCGCTCGGCGGCACCTGCCTGCGCGTGGGCTGCATCCCGTCCAAGGCGCTGCTCGATTCCAGCCGCCAGTTCTGGAACATGGGCCACATCTTCGGCGAGCACGGCATCGGCTTCGACAAGCCGAGCATCGACGTGAAGAAGATGGTCGCGCGCAAGGACGGCATCGTGAAGCAGTTCACCGGCGGCATCGCCGCGCTGTTCAAGGCGAACAAGGTGGCGGCGTTCTACGGTTACGGCCAGCTGCAGCCGGGCAACATCGTCAGGGTCAAGCAGCACGACGGCTCCGAAGTCGAGCTGCACGGCACCAACGTGATCATCGCCGCCGGCTCGGATTCGATCGAACTGCCGTTCGCGAAGTTCGGCGAGCACATCGTCGACAACGTCGGCGCGCTGGATTTCGACAAGGTGCCCAAGCGCCTGGGCGTGATCGGCGCCGGCGTGATCGGCCTCGAGCTGGGCAGCGTGTGGAACCGCCTCGGCGCGCAGGTCACCGTGCTCGAGGGCCTGCCGAACTTCCTCGCCGCGGCCGACGCCGAAGTGGCCAAGGTCGCCGCGCGCGAATTCAAGAAGCAGGGCCTCGACATCCGCCTCGGCTGCAAGGTCAGCAACACCGAAGTGAAGAAGGACGGCGTGCACGTCTTCTACACCGACGACAAGGGCGAGCAGGAAATCGTGGTCGACAAGCTGCTGGTCAGCGTCGGCCGCCGCGCCGCGACCAAGGGCCTGCTGGCCGACGGCACCGGCGTGCAGCTCGACCCGCGCGGCTTCGTCGTCGTCGACGACCACTGCCACACCGGCGTCGACGGCATCTGGGCCATCGGCGATTGCGTGCGCGGCCCGATGCTGGCGCACAAGGGCTTCGAGGAAGGCATCGCGGTGGCGGAGCTGATCGCCGGCCTGCCCGGCCACGTCAACTACGACACCATCCCGTGGGTGATCTACACCGAACCGGAAATCGCCTGGGTCGGCAAGACCGAGGAGCAACTCAAGGCCGAGGGCATTCCGTACAAGTCCGGCAGCTTCCCGTTCGCGGCGGTCGGCCGCGCAGTGGCGATGGCCGAGCCGATCGGCTTCGTGAAGGTGCTGGCGCACGCCGACACCGACCGCATCCTCGGCATGCACCTGGTCGGGCCGAACGTGTCCGAACTGGTGCACGAAGGCGTGCTGTCGATGGAGTTCAAGGGCAGCGCCGACGACCTCGCGCGCATCTGCCACGCGCACCCCAGCCTGTCCGAGGCGGTGCACGACGCGGCGATGGCCGTCGCCAAGCGCGCGATCCACAAGGCGAACTGATTCCTGGCCGTGATCCCGGCGAAAGCCGGGATCCAATGTCTTCCGGGCATCGAATCACCGACACGGCCAAAGACGCCGGATACACGGCAAGTCGTGACAAGCGACCCGCTTTCGCGGGAATGACGAGCAAATGCAACGGCGCCCCCGGGCGCCGTTTTTCGTTCCGGCCGGATCCAATCCGGGCATACTCCGGGCATGGCCTCCACGACCCGCCACAACCCGCCCTGGACCTGGATCGCGCCGTTGTTCGGCGCCGCGAGCCTGTCGCTGGCGTTCCTGGCCCCGGGCATGCCGGGCATCGTGCTGCTGCTGGTCGCCGGGCTGTTCGCGAGCGTCATCGCGGCGGTGCACCACGCGGAGGTGATCGCGCTCAAGCTCGGCGAACCCTTCGGCACGCTGGTGCTGGCGCTGTCGGTGACCGCGATCGAAGTCGCGCTGATCGTGACCATGATGCTGGCCGGCGGCGAGGACAGCGCCGGGCTGCCGCGCGACACGGTGTTCGCGGCGGTCATGCTGATCCTCAACGGCATCATCGGCTTGAGCCTGGTCGCCGGCAGCCGCAGGCACGCGGTCCAGCGCTACCGCATCGACGGGGTGACCGCCGCGCTGGCCACGCTCACCGCCATCGTCGTGCTGACCCTGGTGCTGCCCAATTTCACCGCCGTCCACGGCCCGACCTACACCCGCTCGCAATTGATCTTCATCGCGGTCGTCACGCTGGTGCTGTTCGCGGCGTTCACCGCCTTCCAGACCGGGCGCCACCGGGATTATTTCCTGCCGGTCGACGACGGCGACCCGGGCACGGTCGATCACGCCACGCCACCGGACAAGCGCACCGCGTTCGCCAGCCTGGGTCTGCTCCTGCTCGGCCTGGTCGTCGTCGTGCTGTCGGCGAAGAAACTCGCGCCGGGCCTGGAGGCCATGCTCGTTTCCGCCGGCGCGCCGCCCGCCGCCACCGGCATCGCGATCGCGGCGATCGTGCTGCTCCCCGAAAGCGTGGCCGCGGTGCGCGCCGCGATCAACGACCGCGTGCAGACCAGCCTCAACCTCGCGCTCGGCTCGGCCATCGCCACCATCGGCCTGACCATCCCGACGGTATCGCTGCTGGCGGTGGCCATGGGCTGGCCGCTGGCGCTCGGCCTCGACGGCATGTCGACCGTGCTGCTGATCCTGTCGCTGTTCGTCGCGTCGATCTCCCTGCGCACCGGCCGCACCAACATCCAGATCGGCATCGTGCATGCGGTGCTGCTGGGGACCTACCTCTTCCTCAGCTTCGTGCCCTGAGCGACGGACATCATGCCGGCATGAACCCGCAGTTCCTGATCAAGGCCGCGATCACGGTCGCGCTGGTGCTGGCGGCTTCGCTGTTGTCGAAGCGGCCCGGGCTGCTCGGCGCGCTGGTCGCGGCGTTGCCGCTGACCTCGCTGCTGGTGCTGGGCTGGCTGTATGCGGAAACGCGTGACGCGCAGCGCGTCGCGGCGATGTCGATGGACATCTTCTGGTTCGTGCTCGGCGGCCTGCTGTTCTTCCCCACGCTGTCGTTCTCGCTCAAGGCCGGCTGGCATCCGTGGCTGTGCTTCGCGCTCGCCGGCATCGCCGCGTTCGCCGGCATGAGCGGTGCGCAATACCTGCTCGCGCACTGGCGCCCGCGATGAAATCGATCTGCGTCTATTGCGGCTCCAACGCCGGCGGCGACCCGACCTATGCCGCGCGGGCGAAGGCGCTCGGCGCGCGCCTCGCCGCGGAAAACCTCGCCCTGGTCTACGGCGGCGGCAACGTCGGGCTGATGGGCATCGTCGCCGACGCGGTGCTGGAACACGGCGGCGAAGTCGTCGGCGTCATCCCGCAGCAACTGGTCGACTGGGAAGTCGCGCACAAGGGCATCACCCGGCTGGAGGTGGTCGATTCCATGCACGCGCGCAAGGCACGGATGTTCGACCTGGCCGACGGATTCGTCGCCCTGCCCGGCGGCTTCGGCACGCTCGACGAGATGTTCGAGATGCTCACCTGGCGCCAGCTCGGCCTCGGCGACAAGCCCTGCGCCTTCCTCGACGTAAACGGCTTCTGGCAACCGTTGATGGCGATGCTCGACACGATGGTGCGCGAGCGCTTCCTGCACGCCGACCAGCGCCACGACCTGTGGCATGGCGAGGACATCGTCGCGATGCTGGCGTGGATGCGCGGCTACGTGCCGGCGCAAGCGGACAAGTGGCTGGACGGCAAGCGGCGCGGGGAGTTGCGCTAGGAAAGGGCCGATCCGTCCTTGCGTGCATTTCCTTGAAATGCGCGCAAGGCCTTCCGAGTGCTATCCGGATTGCGAAAGGGTCTCATCGTGGCCCCAAGGCATCGTCATCCCGACGCAAGCCGGGACCCAGCTTTTCACTGATGAAACAACCCTGCGTCTACATCCTCGCCAGTCGCTGGAACGGCACTTTGTACGTGGGCGTCACGTCCGATCTCATCCAACGCGTCCTTGCGCACAAGAACGACATCGTGGCCGGGTTTACCCGCAAGTATCGAGTGCACGACCTGGTCTGGTTCGAACAGCACGCCACGATGGATTCGGCGATCGCGCGCGAGAAGGCGATCAAGGAATGGAGGCGCGCATGGAAGATCGAATTGATCGAAAAGACGAACCCCAAGTGGGTCGATCTGTATCCGGATATCATCGATCGCTGAACGAAGGGCTGGGTCCCGGCTTGCGCCGGGATGACGAGTGCCCAACGGGCCCCGAGAGATAGTGCAATGACCATCCCCTCCACCTTCCGCGCCTTCCGCATCCACGACGATGCGAACGGCTACCGCAGCGGCATCGAAAGCATCTCGCTGGGCGAGCTCAATCCCGGCGAAGTCGTCGTCAAGGCCGCGTATTCCTCGGTCAACTACAAGGACGCGCTGGCCGGCACCGGGCAAGGCAAGATCCTGCGCAGGTTCCCGCTGGTCGGCGGCATCGACGTCGCCGGGCATGTCGTGCGATCGACCGACCCGGCGTTCCGCGAAGGCGACGCGGTGCTGGTCACCGGCAGCGGCTTGAGCGAAACCCGCGACGGCGGTTATGCGGAATACGCGCGGCTCGACGCGAAATGGGTCATTCCGCTGCCCGCAGGCTTGTCGCTGCGCGAAAGCATGATCCTCGGCACCGCCGGTTTCACCGCGGCGCTCGCCCTGCTGCGCATGACCGAAAACCGGCAAGCGCCCGAACTGGGCCCGCTCGCGGTCACCGGCGCGACCGGTGGCGTCGGTTCGCTCGCGGTCGCGATCTTCCGCAAGGCCGGCTTCGAGGTGCACGCGATCAGCGGCAAGCCCGAACACGTCGATTACCTGAAGTCGCTGGGCGCGGGCGACGTGCTCGGCCGCGAAACGCTGGCCACCGCGCGGCCGATGGAATCCGCGCGCTTCGGCGGCGGCCTCGACAACGTCGGCGGCGCGATGCTCGCCAGCCTGCTCGCGCAGACCGCGCCCTACGGCAACGTCGCCAGCGCCGGGCTCGCGGCCTCGCCGGAACTGCACGCGACGGTGATGCCCTTCATCATCCGCGGCGTGTCGCTGCTGGGCGTGGCCTCGGCCGGCACCGCGCGCGACATCCGCGAGGAAGTCTGGCGGCGCCTCGCCGGCGACTGGAAACCCGCCGGCCTCGAGGCGATCCGCACCCGCGAAACCGGCCTCGACGGCCTGCCGGAAGTGTTCTCGACCATGCTCGCCGGCGGTTCGCTCGGACGCACGCTGGTCGCCATCGGCTGAGGCTTGCGGCCCCGTGCGCGGCGGCTACAATCCGATCAACGCACGGGGGACCCCATGGCACGCATCCTCATCGTCGACGACTCGCCCTCGCAGGTGATGGGCATCTCGCGCATCGTCGAAAAGCTCGGCCACACGCCGATCACCGCCGAAGACGGCGCGGCCGGGGTGGAAGCCGCGAAACGCGAATTGCCGGACCTGATCCTGATGGACGTGGTGATGCCGAACCTCAACGGCTTCCAGGCCACGCGCTCGATCACCCGCGAAGCCACCACCCGGCACATCCCGGTGATCCTGGTGACGACCAAGGACCAGGACACCGACCGCGTCTGGGGCATGCGCCAGGGCGCGAAGGCCTACCTCGCCAAGCCCTTCGGCGAGGACGAGCTCGCCCAACTCATCGCCAAGTACCTCGTGCCCGGCGGCCCGGCCGCGGCCTAGCTAGGCACGCCGCCAGTCGTCGCCGAAGGCATCGCGCAGGCCGCGATAGGCCTCGCGTTCGGCCTCGCTGTTCGCCTTCGGCGCCAGCACTTCCAGTTCCACGATCTGGTCGCCCGGCGTCGCGCCGGGCAGCCCGCGCCCGCGCAGGCGCAGCTTGCGCCCGGCTTCCGAATCCGGCGGCACGCGCAGTTCCACCGAACCGCCCAGCGTCGGCACGGTCACGGTCGCGCCCAGGGCCGCTTCCCACGGCGCCACCGGCAGGCTGTAGAGGATGTTGCGGCCATCGACCTCGAACTGCGGGTGCGCGGCGTATTCGATTTCCAGCAACAGGTCGCCGCCGTTGCCGCCCTGCCCACCGAGCCGGATCGCCTGTCCCGGGCGGATGCCCTTGGGCACGCGCACGTCCAGCGACTTGCCGTTGATGCCGATGCGCACGCTGTTGCCGTTGTAGACCGCCTCCAGCGGCACCGCGAGCCGGGCGCGGGACTCGCCACGCGGTTGCGGGCCGCGCGCGCCCTGCTGGCGGAAGCCGCCGCGGCCGAACATCGATTCGAAGAAATCGCTGAAACCGCCGCCTTCGCCGCCCGCGCCGCGGGCGAAGATCTCGTCGAAATCGAAATCCCCGGCGCCGCCGCCCTGGCCGTATCCGCCGTAAGGAGGCGGCTGCACTTCGTCGCCCGGGCGATAGCCGCCGGCGCGCAACTGGTCGTAGGCGGCGCGCTTGTGCGGGTCGCGCAGCGCTTCGTAGGCCTCGTTCACCGCCTTGAACTTGTCCTCGGCACCGGCTTCCTTGCTCACGTCGGGGTGGTACTTGCGCGCGAGCCGGCGATAGGCGGTCTTGATCTCGGCTTCGCCCGCGTCGGGCTCGACGCCGAGGATCTGGTAGTAATCCTTGAACTGCATGGTTCCTCCGGGCGATCCGGGCCGCGGCGATGGCGCGCGATCCGGGGCGAAGCACGAACGCGCGCCGTGTTGGTCGGTGCGCCTTGACGCGGCCTTACCGCGCACGCGGCCTAGACTAACCCACCCTTCCGGAGATTCCCCCATGGCCATCCAGCCCGGCGACAAACTTCCCGTCGCGCCGCTCAAGCGCGTCGACCAGGGCGGCAGCGAGGACACCGATTCGGGCGCGCTGTTCGCGGGCCGCGACGTGGTGCTGTTCGCGGTGCCCGGCGCGTTCACCCCCACCTGTTCCGAACGCCACCTGCCCGGCTTCGTCGAGCATTACCAGGCCTTCCGCGACAAGGGGGTCGAAGTCGCCTGCATGTCGGTCAACGATCCCTTCGTGATGCAGGCCTGGGGACAGATGCAGCAGGTGCCCGACGGCATGTGGATGCTGTCCGACGGCAACGCCGACTTCACCCGCGCGCTCGGCTTGGAAATGGACGCCAGCGGCTACGGCATGGGCACGCGCAGCAAGCGCTTCGCCCTGCATGCGGTCGATGGCGTGGTGAAGCAGCTCTTCGTCGAGGCGCCGGGCGAATTCCGCGTGTCCTCGGCCGAACACGTGCTCGAACAACTCGCCTGACCCGACTCCCGACAGATCGAGGATCCCCATGCCCAAGCCCAGCCAGAAAGCCGCCAGCAAGCAACCCAAGGCCGCCGCGACCGCTTCCGCGTTCACCGACACCAAGACCCTGCGCGCCCGCGCACGCAAGGGCGTGGACGACGGCGCCGTCACCTCCAGCTACACCGCCGACCGCAAGCAGGTCATCCGCCTGCTCAACGAGGCGCTGGCCACCGAATGGGTGTGCGTGCTGCGCTACTACCGCCACTACTACAGCGCCAAGGGCATGCTGGTCGACGCGGTGAAGGGCGAATTCCTCGAACACGCGCAGCAGGAACTGGAGCACGCGGGCCAGCTCTCCGAACGCATCGTGCAGCTGGGCGGCGAGCCCGACCTCGACCCGGCCACGCTCACCGCGCGCAGCCACGCCGAGTACAAGGAAGGCAAGGACCTGCGCGACATGGTCCGCGAGAACCTGATCGCCGAACGCATCGCCATCGACAGCTACCGCGAGATGATCAACTGGATCGGCGACCGCGACACCACGACCAAGCGCATCCTCGAGCACATCCTCGCGCAGGAAGAGGAACACGCGGACGACATGGCCGACCTGCTGGATGGATGGATAGGCAAGTAGCCAGCAACCCGACTCACCCTCTCTCGGCCTGCGGCCACCCTCTCCCATCAAGGGAGAGGGAAAAGCGCATCACGCGTCGGGCGTTTCCCCGCCATCCTCGTCGTCGAACGAGGCATCCACGCGCTCGATCGCCTGCAGGGTCTCGCCCTCGCCGAGGCGAATGAGCGTCACGCCCTGGGTGTTGCGCCCGACCTGGGCGATTTCCGCCGCGCGCGTGCGCACCAGCGTGCCGCCGTCGGAGATCAGCAACACCTCGTGGTGCTCGCTGAGCTGGATCGCGCCGACCAGCTTGCCGTTGCGTTCGGTGGTCTGCAGCGCGATCACGCCCTGGGTGCCGCGGCCCTTCTTCGGGTAGTCCGCGACCGGGGTGCGCTTGCCGTAGCCGCGCTCGCTGGCGGTGAGGATGTCGCCCTCGCCTTCGACCACGATCAGGCTCATCACCTGCTCGCCTTCGGCCAGCTTCATGCCGCGCACGCCGGTGGCGGTGCGGCCCATGCTGCGCACGCTGCCCTCGTCGAAGCGCGCCGCCTTGCCGTTGCTGGCGAACAGCATGATGTCGCGCTCGCCGTCGGTCAGCGCGGCGCCGACCAGCGCATCGCCCTCGTCGAGGTTGATCGCGATCTTGCCGCGCTGCAGGCGGTAGGCGTATTCGGTCAGCGGGGTCTTCTTGACCGTGCCGTCGCGGGTGGCGAAGAACACGTAGTGGCCGTCGGCGTATTCGCGCACCGGCAGCACCGCCTGCACCTTCTCGCCTTCCTCCAGCGCGATCCAGTTGATGATCGGCCTGCCGCGCGCGTGCGGGCCGGCGTCCGGCAGCTGGTGCACCGGCAGCCAGAACACGCGGCCGTTGCTGGTGAAGGTGAGCAGCGTGTCGTGGGTGTTGACCAGCCACAGCTGGTCGATGAAATCCTCGTCCTTGGTCGCCGCCGCGTTGCGCCCGCGGCCGCCGCGGCGCTGCGCGCGGTACGCGGTCACCGGCTGGCGCTTGGCGTAGCCGGCGTGCGAGAGCGTCACGACCACGTCTTCCGGCGCGATCAGGTCGAGGATGTCGAGGTCTTCCTCCGAAGCGCGGATTTCGGAACGGCGCGCGTCGCCGAATTCCTCCTTGAGGTTGCGCAGCTCGGTGCGGATCACGTCGAGCAGCACCTCGGGTTCCTCGAGGATGCGGATCAGGCCGCGGATTTCCTCGAGCAGCTCGCGGTATTCCTCGGTCAGCTTTTCCTGCTCCAGCCCGGTCAGGCGGTGCAGGCGCATCTCCAGGATCTGCTGCGCCTGCGTCTCGGTGAGCTGGTAGCCGTCGGCGAGCAGGCCGACGCCGGCCGGCAGGTCCTCCGGGCGCGAGGCCTCGGCGCCGGCGGCGGCGAGCAGCGTGCCGACCAGGCCCGGCTGCCAGCGCCGCGCGAGCATGCGTTCCTTCGCGACCTGCGGGTTCTCCGAGGTCTTGATCAGCTCGATCATCGCGTCGATGTTGGCGAGCGCGACGGTCAGGCCTTCGAGGATGTGCGCGCGGTTGCGCGCCTTGCGCAGTTCGAAGATCGTGCGGCGCACCACCACTTCGCGGCGGTGGCGGACGAAGGCCTCGAGGATCTGCTTCAGGTTCAGCAGCTGCGGGCGCCCGTCGACCAGCGCCACCATGTTGATGCCGAAGGTCGATTCCATCGGCGTCTGCGAATAGAGGTTGTTGAGCACGACCTCGGCCGAGTCGCCGCGCTTGACCTCGATGTAGATGCGCATGCCGTCCTTGTCGGACTCGTCGCGCAGTTCGCTGATGCCGTCGAGCTTCTTCTCCTTCACCAGCTCGGCGATCTTCTCGATCAGCCGCGCCTTGTTGACCTGGTACGGGATCTCGGTGACGACGATCGCCTCGCGGCCGTTGTCGGCGACCTCGACCTCGGCCCTGGCGCGCATGCGCACGCGGCCGCGGCCGGTCTTGTACGCCAGGTGGATGCCGCCGACGCCGTTGATGATGCCGGCGGTGGGGAAATCCGGGCCCGGGATGTATTGCATCAGGCCGTCGATGTCGATCTGCGGGTCGTCGAGCAGCGCCAGCAGCGCGTCCACGACCTCGTTGAGGTTGTGCGGCGGGATGTTGGTCGCCATGCCGACCGCGATGCCGGCGGAGCCGTTGATCAGCAGGTTCGGGACCCGCGCCGGCATCACCGTCGGCTCGAGTTCCTTCTCGTCGTAGTTCGGCTGGAAATCGACCGTGTCCTTGTCGATGTCGGCCATCAGCTCGTGGCTGATCCGCGACATGCGCGCCTCGGTGTAGCGCATCGCCGCGGCGTTGTCGCCGTCGATCGAGCCGAAGTTGCCCTGCCCGTCGACCAGCAGGTAGCGCAGCGAGAACGGCTGCGCCATGCGCACCAGGGTGTCGTACACCGCGTTGTCGCCGTGCGGGTGGTACTTGCCGATGACGTCGCCGACGATGCGCGCGGACTTGTAGTAGGGCTTGTTGCTGTGCGCGCCGAGCTCGTTCATCGCGAACAGCACGCGACGGTGCACCGGCTTGAGGCCGTCGCGGACGTCGGGGAGCGCGCGTCCCACGATCACGCTCATGGCGTAATCGAGGTAGCTGCGGCGCATCTCGTCCTCGAGGTTGACCGGGATGATTTCCTTGGCGAGTTCGGACATCAGGGATCCGTTTTACGGTGGTTTCCGCGCCCGCGGGCGGCCCGGTTCCGGGCGCCGAAAATGGGCGGATTCAAAGACGTGAAATTGTATCATCCGGGGCGTTCGAAAGCACCCCGGAATCGCCGAAAAAATCAATGGGTTACGGTGGTTTTCAAGGTCGCATTCGACCTTGCTTCGTCATCCCGGCGAAAGCCGGGACCCAGCGTCTTTCGATCGGGCCGCGAGGAGCCTGGGAAGGGCAAAGTCACTGGATGCACGACAAGTCGTGGCAAGCGACCCGCTTTCGCGAGAATGACGAGCAACAGCATCGCCATCCAGGCGAATCAGGTCGCGAAAACCGCCCGCATCGACGCCGCATCCGGGCGTTCGATCACGCCCTTCTCGGTCACGATCGCGTCGATCAGTGCGTGCGGGGTGACGTCGAACACCGGGTTCCACGCTTGCACGCCCTCGGCCACGGTGCGTTCGCCGCGATGCGAGAGCAATTCGGCCGGATCGCGTTCCTCGATCTCGATCAGCTCGCCCGAAGCGGTCGCCATGTCCACGGTCGAGGACGGCGCCACCACCATGAACTTCACGCCGTGGTGCTTCGCCGACAAGGCGAGCTGGTAGGTGCCGATCTTGTTGGCGGTGTCGCCATTCGCGCAGATGCGGTCGGCGCCGACCACGACCCATTGCACCTGGCCGGTCTTGATCAGGTGCGAGGCCGCGGCGTCCGCGATCAGGGTCGCGTCGATCCCGTCCTGCTGCAGTTCCCACACGGTCAGGCGCGCGCCCTGGTTCCAGGGCCGGGTCTCGCCGGCGAACACGCGCGCGACGCGCCCCGAGGCGACGCCGGCGCGGATCACGCCCAGCGCGGTGCCGAACCCGGCGGTGGCGAGCGAACCGGTGTTGCAATGGGTGAGCACGCCGCTGCCGGGCGCGATGAGCGCGGCGCCGGCCTGCCCCATCGCGCGGTTGGCGGCGAGGTCCTCGGTTTCGATCACGCGCGCCTCGCGTTCCAGCGCCGCGCGCCAGTCGGCGCCGGCGTCCGCCAGCGCGGCTCGCATCCGCGCCAGCGCCCAGGCCAGGTTGACCGCGGTCGGTCGCGCCGCGTTGAGCCGGTCCAGCGCCGGCTGCAGCTGCTGCGCGGCCTCGGCGCCGTTCGCGGCCTCGACCTCGCGCGCGGCCAGCACCACGCCCCATGCCGCGGAAATGCCGATCGCCGGCGCGCCGCGCACGACCAGGTCGCGGATCGCCGAAGCGACTTCGTCGCTGTCCGCGCAACGCATGTATTCGACCGCAAACGGCAGCTTGCGCTGGTCGAGCAGTTCCAGCGCTTCGCCGGTCCAGCGGATCGGGCGGATGCGGTCGTAGCGGGCGAGCGAGGCGGCGTCCATGCCGCCTAGTTTAAGCGCGGCGAAACCGCGTCAGTAGACGAGGAAGTCCGCGCGGCAACCGCGGTCGACCCAGATGCCGTTGCGATCCCAGCCCCAGGTCGAGCCCTGGATGCACGGGGAATCCGACAAGCGGCGCTGCATCTGCACGCCGCGGTAAACGGCCACGTTGCAGCGGCGCATGCGGTTGTCCTGCGACTCGCAGCGCACGGCCTGCCCTTGCCCGTAGCCATTGCCGGGATATTGCGGGCCGCCCTGGCCGTAACCGCCGCCGGTCACGAACTCCGCGCGGCAGCCATTGGAAACCCAGACCCCGGCGTTGTCGTAACCCCAGCTCCGGCCCTGGATGCAGGGGCTGCCGGACAACTGGCGGTTGATGCGGATCCCGTAGCGGGTATCGACGTTGCAGCGGCGCATGCGGTTGTCCTGCGACTCGCAGCGGAACACCTGCCCCGTGGCGCCCGGGTAAGGCTGCGGGTTCCCGTATGGATTGCCGTAACCGTTGTTGCCGTAACCGTTGCCGTAATCGCCCGGATAGCCGTAGCCGACGCAGCCGCCCAACACCAGCGTGGCGGCCAGGATCGAAGCGGTTCGAATCGTGTGGCGCATGGCACTCCCCCTTCGGTTGCGACCCGAGGCGAGCATTCCAGCACCAAGGCATACGCGAGGTGAATCCACCCGCGCGGGCGACGGCCCGTTCAGGAACGGGCGAAGTCGAACGCCAGCACGTCCGCGATCCGCCCGGTGCCGAGCATCGCCATCAGCAGGCGATCCACGCCGAGCGCGACGCCCGCGCAATCCGGCAAGCCGGCGTCGAGCGCGGCGAGGAAGGCGTCGTCCAGCGGCGGTTCGGCCGCGCCGCGTTCGCGCCTGCGCTCGAGGTCGCGGACGAAGCGCGCGCGCTGCTCGCCGGCATCGGCGAGCTCGTGGTAGCCGTTCGCCAGTTCCACCGTCCCGAGGTAGAGCTCGAAGCGTTCCGCCACCGGATGCCCGTCGCCCCCCGCCTTCGCGGGGGCAGGCTCGCGCAGCCGCGCCAGCGCGCACTGCGACGCCGGCCAGTCGGTCACCGCCAGCAGTTCGTCCTGCGCGAACGCGGGCTGCAAGCGGTGCGTCATCAGCAGGTCCAGCCAGTCGTCGCGGCCGAGTCCTGCGGGATCGATGCCGACATCGCCCAGCGCGTCGCGCAATTCGCCTTCGCTCGCGGCGAACGGATCGATGCCGAGCGCATCGCGGTACAGGTCGCGGTAGGTCGTCACGCGCAAGGCGGCGGCGCGTCCGACCAGCGCCAGCGATGCGTTGACCAGTTCCGCGGTTTCGCCAATCAATCGAAGATGATCCCAACCGACGCGGTACCACTCGAGCATGGTGAATTCGGGATTGTGGCGCCCGCCGGCCTCGCCGTCGCGGAACACGCGCCCGAGTTCGTAGCAATCGCCGAACCCGGCCGCGAGCAGGCGCTTGAGCGGGTATTCGGGCGAGGTGCGCAGCCAGCGCGTGCGCAGCGCGCCGTCGGTGCGGCCGGAGAATTCGAGCGAGAACGAGGCGATGTTGGGCTCGCTGTTGCCGCCGCGCGAGAGCACCGGCGTCTCGACCTCGAGCACGCCGCGTTCGGCGAAGAATCCGCGGATAAGCGCGTTCAATCGCGCGCGCAGGCGGATGGCGTCGAAGGTGGCGGAGGGTTGCCAGTCGAGTGCATCGCCGCGTTGCACCCTCTCCCCCGCCTGCGGGGGAGAGGGCCGGGGTGAGGGGAACGATGGCCCTTGCCGCGTGTCGTCCGTCCATGCGTCGGCTGCACCGGTGACGCATTGTGCAACGCATGCCAGATCGCATCCATGACCGGCATCGGTATTCCCCAAGATTTCATGGTTCCAGAACCGCAACACGCGATAACCCGCCGCTTGCAACACTTTCGTGCGTTCGTGGTCGTAGTCGGTTTGGCGGAGATGCTGGCTGCCATCAGCTTCCACCACCAGCTTGCGTTCTACGCAGACGAAATCGGCGATATAGCCGGCGATGGCGTTGGCGCCTGAACTTGAACCCGAGTTGCTGGTTGCGCAAATGGCCAGAGCCGCTGCTCTGCCTCCGCCGCGCGCATCTGCTGGCGTTGTCCATCCCCTCACTTACCCCCCGCAGGCGGGGGAGAGGGAATCAGTCTGTGCATGTTCGGCGAGGAACGCAAGCAGCCGCGTTGTCCCAGACCTCGATGCCCAGTTCCTGCGCCTTGGCCAGCTTGCTGCCGGCCGCTTCGCCGGCGACGACCAGCGAGGTCTTCTTCGACACCGTTGCCGCCGACCTTGGCACCCAGCGCCTCGAGCTTCGCGCCGGCTCGTCGCGCGACATGGAGGCCAGGCCGCCGGTGAGCACCACGGTCATGCCCGGCGAGCGGGCCGTCGGCCGTGCGCCGCGGCGCTCTTCCTTCCAGCGCACGCCCGCCGCCTGCAGCGCGTGGCGATCACCTCGCGGCAAGTGCGGTTGCGCGAAGAAATGCGCGATGCGCGCGGCCACGACCGGGCCCACGTCGGGCACCTGCTTCAACGCTTCTTCGTCGGCTTCGATCTTCAAGGCCGCAGCGCGCCGAAATATCGCGCCAGCGTCTTCGCCGCTTCGCCCACGTCGCGGATGCCGAGCGCGAACAGCAGCTTGTTCGAGCGTGGTATCGCGTCCTCGCATCGATGGCGGAAACGAGGTTTTCCTTGCCCATTTGGTCGCGATCTTGCCGGCCTTGACGGTCTCCGGCACGACGCCCGCGGCCTCGTCGGCGCGCTGTTTGGTCGCGACCAGGTCGTCGACCGCCAGCTGCCGTCGGCGACGGTGCGCACGCCGCCGAATTCCACCAGCGCCATGATCAGGCGTTCGCCCAGGCCCTCGATGTCCATCGCACGGCGCGAGGCGAAGTGGAACAGCGCCTGCACCCGCTGCGCCGGGCAGAACAGGCCGCCGGTGCGCGCCACGACTTCGCCTTCTCGCGCTCGATCGCGGAACCGCAATCGGGGGCAGGCATCCGGCAATTGGTACGGCGGATGCAGCGGCTTGATGCAGCGGCGCTTGTCGAGGACCACGCTCACCACTTCCGGGATCGTCGCCGGCGCGGCGCACGATCACGCCGTCGCCGACGCGCACGTCCACGCGCGACCTGGTCGGCGTTGTGCAAGGTCGCGCGGGTCACGGTCACGCCGCCGACGTGCACCGGCGTCATCAGCGCCCACGGCGTCACCGCGCCGGTGCGACCGACGTTGACCTCGATCGACTCGACCGTGGTCACCTGTTCCTGCGCCGGGAACTTGTGCGCGATCGCCCAGCGGCGCGCGCGAGACGAAAACCCATCGCGCGCTGCTGTCGTGGCGGTCGAGCTTGTAGACCAGGCCGTCGCCGTCGAACGGCAACGCATCGCGTTGCGCGCCGATGCGCCGGTAGTAATGAGCAGCCCGTCACCCCGCGCACGGATTCGACCAGGGTCGAGACCGGGAAACCCAGCGTGCGCAGCCACGCCAGCGTTCATGCGTCGCCGGCAGCATCGACGCCGGCGCGACCTCGCCCAACGCGTAGGCGTAGAACGCCAGTGGCGCGCGGTGATGCGCGGGTCGAGCTGGCGCAGCGAACCCCGCGGCGCCGTTGCGCGGGTTCAGCGGCTTGATCTTGCCGTCGGACGCGCGCGCCTTCTCGTTCCAGGCCGAACCCGGCGCGCGGCGCATGTACACCTCTCCGCGGACCTCGAGCACATCGGGAACGGGAATCGGGAACGGGGAATGGCTGGATCATCGCGATGATGTCCCGTTCCGGTTCCCGGTTCCGGTTCCCCGCTCCGCGAAGCGGAGCGCAGCGGAATGGCCTTGATCGTTGCGCAGGTTCGCGGTCACGTCCTCGCCGGTCGCGCCGTCGCCGCGGGTCGCGCCGCGCACGAACGCGCGGCGTGCTCGTAGCGCAGGCTGATCGCCAGTCCGTCGAGCTTGGGTTCGGCCGGAACGCCGGCGATTCGTCGCCGGTTTCCTTGCCGATGCGGGCGACGAAATCCGCCACTTCCCCGTCCGTCGCTGAAGGCGTTCGCCAGCGACAGCATCGGCACCGCGTGCACGACTTCGGAAAACGCGCCTCGACGGCGTGGCGCGCCGACGTGGGCGAATCGGCATCGGCGAGTTCAGGATGCTCGGCTTCCAGCGCTTCGAGCTCGCGCAACAGGCGGTCGTACTCGGCGTCGGTGATGTCCGGATCGTCGAGGACGTGGTAGCGATGGTTCGCGTCCTCCAGCCAGCGGCGGAGGTCGGCGACGCGGGCGGCGGGAGCGGGTTTGGCGGCCATGCGGCGAGTTTAGCCTCGCCTACGTTGGTTCGCTCAGGTCGCGACACCAAATTCGGACTTGACCTCTCGCGACATCAGGCGCTTGGCAATCCAGCCGAACAGCACGCTGAAGCCGATCGAGAAAATCACGGTCACCACCATGATCGCGACGAAGAATGGCTGCATGTCCGGAGCGCCCGCGGCTTTCGGCATCGCGGCGAACTGTCCGTTCGTGAACGACATCATCGCGTATTGCCAAACGAGCCCGAGGAGGTTCCATGCGATGCCGAAGAACATCAGCACGATGAACGCCTTTCGTGCCCACTCCATGCGTTTCAACAGGCCGATCGACGAGGCCAGGCTCACGGCCGACGTCAGCAGCGGCAGCAGGAAAAACCATTGGAAATGCGCGAACAGGAACTGCATGGATGCCGGCATGCCCCGCGACGATTGCTCGACCATGGCCTGGCCGATTCCCGGCTGGCGGAACATCGTCCAGACAATCACGTTCTGCAGGATGGAGATCATCAAGGTGAAGCCGGACAAGACGATGAAGATCCATGCAAGCACGGTGACGAAACTGGAACGATTGCCGGTCGCGTTCATTTCTCACCCAGGAACTTCCGCGAAATGACGAACCGAATCACCACCTCGCCGGCTTCAGCGGCGGCGCTTCGCGCTGGCGGTCGTAGGCGCGCAGTTCCTCGCGGATGCCCTGCACGCGCTGGCGGCCGAGCGCGTTGCGCGACTCGTCCAGCACCACGCCGTCGAGCAGGCCGGCCATGCGCTCCGCCGTGGGCTGCATCATCTCCCACGCATCCAGCGCCGACACCGGCGCCGGCAAGGTCAGGAAGAACGCGATCGCCGGCGTTTCCAGCTCATGGATCGCCGCCATGTCGAAACTGCCCGGCTTCATGATGTTGGCGACGCTGAACACCGGCCCGCGTTCCGGATGCCCCTCGACGAGGCGATGGAACACGTTCATGTGGCCGTAGGTCAGGCCGGCCTTCTCCGCCGCGACCACGATGTCCGGGCCGCGCAGCTTCTCGCCCGCGCGCGCCGCGACGTAGATGGTGACGATCTTGTCGAAATCGTCGCTCGGGCGGCGGCCGAGATCGCTCGACGCCGCCGGCGCGTCCTCGCCGAGCTCGAGTTCGGCCTGTTCCGCGTCCTCGTCGACGCCGGCGCCGACGCCGTTCGCGAACTGGTCGGAAATCCTCGGCTCGACCCGGCCGTTGCCGTCGCCGGCGCGACGCTTGCCCTGCCCGCCCTTGCGCGGCTGGCCGAAGTAGATGATCGCGCCGAACAGGATGGCGCCGGCAACCAGGATCCCGATCCGCAACAGCCACACGTCGGACATGCGTTTTCCTCCTCGCTGCGTTCGCTCAGGCGGCGCCGGCCAGGCGCGCGGCCTCGGCCAGGTCCACCGACACCAGGCGGCTGACGCCGGGCTCGCGCATGGTAACGCCCGACAGCTGCTGGGCGGCTTCCATCGTCGCCTTGTTGTGGGTGACGAACAGGAACTGCACCTGCGCGCTCATCTCGCTGACCATCGCGGTGAAACGGCCGACGTTGGCCTCGTCCAGCGGCGCGTCCACCTCGTCCAGCAGGCAGAACGGCGCCGGGTTGAGGCGGAAGATCGCGAACACCAGCGCGACCGCGGTCATCGCCTTCTCGCCGCCGGACAGCAGCGAGATGTTGGACACGCGCTTGCCCGGCGGGCGCGCCATGATCGCGACGCCGGCGTCGAGCAGGTCCTCGCCGGTGAGTTCGAGGTAGGCGTGGCCGCCGCCGAACAGGCGCGGATACAGCTCCTGCATGCCGGAGTTCACCTTGTCGAAGGTGTCCTTGAAGCGGCCGCGGGTCTCGCGGTCGATCTTGCGGATCGCCTCTTCCAGCGTTTCCAGCGCGGTGGTGAGGTCGGCGTCCTGCGCGTCGAGGTATTCCTTGCGCTGCGCGGCCTCGGCGTGTTCCTGGATCGCGGCGAGGTTGACCGGCTCGAGCCGGCGCAGCTTGGCGTCGAAGTCGGCGACCGCCTTTTCCCAGACGGCGGCATCGGCGTCGTCGGCGAGCGTGGCGACCACCTCCTCGAGCACGAAACCCGAACCCGACACCGCCTCGGCCAGCTGCCGGGCGCGGATGTCCAGCGCCTGCTGGTCGAGCCGGCGCTGGGCGATGGCCTCGCGCCGGGCGATGGCCTGTTCGTCGCGCTGGTGGCGGGTCTGCTCGAACGCGCGCAGGTCGTTGTCGATGCCGTCGAGCGCGGCGCGCGCGGCCGCGAGCTCGCGGTCGGCGACGACGCGCTTCTCCAGCGCGGACTGGCGTTCGTTTTCCAGCGACGCGACCGGCGAATCACCGTCGCTCAGTTGCGCGGCGAGTTCGCCGAGGCGGCTGTCGAGCTGGCCGCGCTGCCCACCCATGCGTTCCAGCGACTGCGCCAGCGCGACGACCTGCGCGCGCTGCGATTCCAGCGACAGCGCGGCGGCGTGGGCGGCATCGCGCGCGCTGCGTGCGGCGTTGCGCGCGGCGTCGAGCGTCTGCGCGAGGCCCTGGCGTTCGGCGTCGAGCGCGGCACGGCCGGTTTCGAGCTCGGCCATGCGCGCGACCGCGGTTTCCAGCGCGCTGCGCGCATCGCGGGCCTGGGCGTTGCTGTCGGCGAGGGTCTGCGCCAGTTGCGCGGTTTCGGCCTCGATCCGGGCGATGCGTTCGCGCGCGCCGTCGAGCCGGCCCTGGTGGCTCTGCAGCTGGCCGGCGAGTTCGGCGACGCCGCGATGCGCCTGGTGCAGGGAACGCTGCGCGTCCTCGCGCTGCTGCTCGGCGGCCAGCGCGCGGTCGCGCCATGCGGTCAGGCCGCGGTCGAGTTCGTGTTCGCGCCTGGACAGCGTTTCGATCTCGGCGCGCAGCGCCTGCATGTCCTTCTCGCGCAGCAGGGCGCCCTGCTTGGCCGCGCCCGAGCGCAGCACGCGCACCCAGCCGGCGCCGAGGCGTTCGCCGCCGCGGGTGATGGCCGATTCGCCGTCGCCGAGCTTCGATTGCAATGCGCGCGCGTCGGCCAGGGTTTCGGCCACGCGCAGTTTGGCGAGGATGCGGCGGATCGCGCGCGGGCCGCGCACCTTCGATGCGAGCGAATCCGCGGGGAAGGCTTCGTCGCCGGCTTCGGACGCGACCAGCGCGAGCCGGCCGTCGCCGAGTTCGCCCAGCGCATCGACGAGGGTTTCCGGCGATTCGACCAGCATCCCTTCGACCAGCTGCCCGAGCGCGGATTCGACCGCGTTCTCCCAGCCCGGCTCGACCTGCAGCGAGGCGCCGACACGCGCGGCGGAATCGAGCCCGCGCTGGCGCAGCCATGCCATCGCCGCGCCTTGTTCCTGCCCGAGCGCCGCGTGCTGCAGCGTTTCCAGCGAGGCGAGGCGGCCGCGTGCTTCCTGCGCGGACTTGCGCACCTCGGCCAGTTCGGACTGCGCGTTGCGGATGTCGTCCTGCAGCGCGACCACGGCCTGCTTGCGCTGCTCGACCTCGGCGTCGAGTTCGGCCAGCGAGGCGCTCTTGTCCGCGTGCTGCGACTGCAGGCCGGCGAAAGCGGCGGCGAGCGCGTCGAGGTCGAAGTTCGCGCGTTCGGCGGCGAGCGCGTCGCGGCGGCGGCCGGCGTCGAGCGCCTGGCGGTCGAGGTAATCGACGCGGGTGCGTTCGACGTCGGCGGCGCGGTTGGCTTCGGCGCGGTCGCGGCCATGCGCGTCCCAGCGCTGCTGCCAGTCGGCGAGCGCGGCCTCGGCGTCCTGCAGCGCGCGCTGGCGCGCTTCGTCCTCGCCGCGCAGGCGCGCGTGCTCGGGATCGGCGGCGGCGATGCTCGCCTGCAGTTCCGACAGCCGCGACTGGTCGCTGCCGATGTGCTGGCCGAGCTCGGCCAGCGCGGATTCGGTTTCCGTGCGCGCGCGCTGCAGGCGTTCGGCGAGGTCGCGCTGGTGCGCGATCTGCTGCTCGATGCGCGCGAGCGCGCCACCGACCTCGTACACCGCGGCCTGCGCCTTGTTCAGCGCCTCGGCCGCGTCCTCGCGGCGCACGCGCCCGGTCTCGATCTCGCGCTCGGCCTCGCGCTGCTCGGCGATGAGCTGCTGCAGCCGCGTTTCCTCCTGCGAAAGCGCCTCGCGCAGGCCTTGCAGCTGCGCGTCGAGGCCGCGGAACTCCAGCGCCTTCCACTCGGCGTCCCTGACCTTGCGTTCGGCCTGGATCGCGGTGTACTGCTCGGCCTGCCGCGCCTGGCGCTTGAGGTGCTCGAGCTGCTTGCCGACTTCCTCGCGCAGGTCGTTGAGGCGGTCGAGGTTCTCGCGGGTGTGACGGATGCGGGTTTCGGTTTCCTTGCGCCGTTCCTTGTACTTGGAGATGCCGGCGGCTTCCTCCAGGTACACGCGCAGGTCCTCGGGCCGGGCCTCGATGATCTGGCTGATCATGCCCTGCTCGATGATCGAGTAGCTGCGCGGGCCCAGGCCGGTGCCGAGGAACAGGTCGGTGATGTCGCGGCGCCGGCACTTGCCGCCGTTGAGGTAGTAGGTGCTCTGGCCGTCGCGGCCGACCGTGCGCTTGACCGAGATCTCGTTGTACGCGGCGAACTCGCCGGTGACGGTGTGGTCGCTGTTGTCGAAGACCAGCTCGACCGTGGCCTGCGCCACCGGCTTGCGCGCGGACGAACCGGAGAAGATCACGTCGGTCAGCGAATCGCCGCGCAGGCGGCTGGCCGAGCTTTCGCCCATCACCCAGCGCACCGCGTCGATGATGTTGGACTTGCCGCAACCGTTGGGACCGACCACGCCGGTCATGTTGGTCGGCAAATGCAGCGTGGTCGGATCGACGAAGGACTTGAAACCGGACAGCTTGATGGTGGACAGGCGCATGCGTTGGCTTGGCGGCTCGCTGCACCCGGCGTCCGGGCGCATCCGTGGGTCATGGAATGGTCAAGGAAGTTCCGCCAAACCATTGATCGGAAAGGCGAGGCAGCGGCCGAAGCGCGCGCGCCAGCGTCGAGTATAACCAGCGCCGCGATTCAGAGCCGGCGGCCGCTCCCGGCATCGAACACATGCAGGTGCCGGGGCGACAGGCGCAGCGGCAATCGGCTGCCGCCGGCGGGCAGTCCATCGGCGGAGGTGAGGCGCGCGACCAGCGCGGTGCGCCCGTGGCGCAGGTTGACGAAGGCCTCGCTGCCGACCGGTTCGACCACTTCCACTTCCGGGGCGATGGCCTGCGCGTCGCCGGCGTTCGCGGCGAGCAGGTGCTCGGGGCGCACGCCCAGGCGGATGTCGCGGTCGAAGGCTTCGGCCGGCAGTTCGCTGCCCGGGTCGAGCGGGATCGGCGGATCGCCGTTGGCCGGTTGCAGCGCCAGCCCGCCCTCGCGGCGCAGGCGCCCGTCGAGCAGGTTCATCGCCGGGCTGCCGAGGAAGGTGGCGACGAACACCGATGCCGGGCGCTGGTACAGCGCCATCGGCGTGTCGATCTGTTCGATGCACCCGCCGTTGAGCACCACGATGCGCTGGCCCAGGGTCATCGCCTCGACCTGGTCGTGGGTGACGTAGATCATGGTCGTGCCCAGCTTGCGGTGCAGGCGCGCGATTTCCACCCGCATCGAGGCGCGCAGCTTGGCGTCGAGGTTGGACAGCGGCTCGTCGAGCAGGAATACCCGCGGCTGCCGCACCAGCGCGCGGCCCAGCGCGACGCGCTGGCGCTGGCCGCCGGACAGGGCCGCCGGGCGGCGCTGCAGCAGCGGGCCCAGTTCCAGCGTGTCCGCCGCTTCCTGCACGCGCGCAGCGATGTCCTGCCTGGCCATGCCGCGCAGCTTGAGCGCGAAGCCGAGGTTCTCGGCGACGGTCATGTGCGGGTACAGCGCGTAGCTCTGGAACACCATGGCGATGTCGCGGTCGCGCGGGGCGACGTCGTTGACCACGCGCCCGCCGATGCGCAGTTCGCCGCCGCTGATCTCCTCCAGCCCGGCGACCATGCGCAGCAGCGTGGACTTGCCGCAGCCCGACGGCCCGACCAGCACCAGCAGCTCGCCGTCGGCGACCTCGAAGCTGGCGCCTTCGACCGCGACCATGCCGTCCGCATAGACCTTGCGCACCCGGTCGAACCCGACTTCCGCCATGCGAACCCCGCGATCCGGCGCCGCGGTGCAATCCGCGGGCGACTCGGCTATTCTGCCATGTAATCGTTTTCATTCCCGAGCCGGCACGCCCATGGCCGATGCCCCCGTGTTTCCCGATGGTTTCCTGTGGGGCGCGGCCACCGCCGCGTTCCAGATCGAAGGCAGCCCGCTCGCCGATGGCGCCGGGCCCAGCATCTGGACCCGGTTCACGCACACGCCCGGGCTGGTGGCGAACGGCGATACCGGCGACGTCGCCTGCGACCACTACCACCGCTGGAAGGACGACGTCGCGCTGATGCGCGAGCTCGGGCTGAAGGCCTATCGCTTCAGCGTGTCGTGGTCGCGGATCCTGCCCGACGGCACCGGCCGGGTGAACCGGAAGGGCCTGGACTTCTATTCGCGGCTGGTCGACGCGCTGCTGGAAAACGGCATCGAACCGCTGCTCACGCTCTACCACTGGGACCTGCCCGCGGCGCTCGACGACCGCGGCGGCTGGCTCAACCGCGACAGCGCCGACTGGTTCGCCGAATACGCCGCCACCATGTATCGCGCGCTCGACGGCCGCGTGCGCAAGTGGGTCACGCTCAACGAGCCCTGGGTCGTCACCGACGGCGGCTACCTGCACGGCGCGCTGGCGCCGGGCCACCGCAACAAGTTCGAGGCGCCGATCGCCAGCCACAACCTGATGCGCGCGCATGGCGCGGCGGTGAAGGCGTATCGCGAGATCGGCCGGCACGAGATCGGCCTGGTGGTGAACATCGAACCGAAATACCCGGCCAGCGATTCGGCGGATGACCTCGCCGCGACCCGGCGCGCGCAGGCCTACATGAACGAGCAGTACCTGCACCCCGCCCTGCTCGGCCATTACCCGCCGGAGCTGAAGGACATCTTCGGCGAGGCCTGGCCGCAATGGCCGGCGGAGGATTTCGAACTGATCCGGCAGAAGCTCGACTTCGTCGGCATCAACTACTACACCCGCAACGTCGTCCGCGCGCAGCCCAGCTACCCGCTCGACGCCGGCATGGTGAAGCAGCCGCAGGCCACCTACACCGAAACCGGCTGGGAGGTGTTCGCGCAGGGACTCACCGACCTGCTCGCCTGGTTCAAGCGCACCTACGGCGACCTGCCGGTGTACATCACCGAGAACGGCGCGGCCTTCTTCGACCCCCCGGTCGCCGACGACAGCGGCCGCGTCCGCGACCCGCTGCGCACCGACTACCTGCGCCGCCACCTGCTCGCCGTGCACGAGGCGATCCGCGCCGGCGTGGACGTGCGCGGCTACATGGTCTGGTCGCTGCTCGACAACATGGAATGGTCGCTGGGCTACTCCCGGCGCTTCGGCATCGTCCACGTGGACTACGCCACCCAGCAGCGCACGCCCAAGGACAGCGCCCGCTATTACCAGCGCGTGGTCGCCAGCCACGGCCGCGCGCTGGCGGAGGCTTTGCCGGGCTGATTACGTATGCAGCGACGCGGCGCGGCATGCGCGGTCCCGTACGATAGCCAATGGCCGCGGATGCGATTCCGCGGCCGCGACGCCGCCAGGAAACCCGCATGCTCGACACGCTGCTGCTGTTCGGCGCCACCGGCGACCTCGCCAGTCGCTACCTGTTCCCCTCGCTGCTGCACCTGCTGCGCGACCGGCTGCTGCCGGAGGGTTTCCGCGTGGTCGCGATCGGCCGCAGCGAGCACGACGACGCCGGCTTCGGCGACTGGCTGCGCGGGAGACTGTCCGACGAACGCGACCTCGCCCTGCTGCCGGAACTGCTGAAGCGCACGCATTACCACGCGCTCGACCTCGCCGACCCCGACGCGGTCGCGGCGACGCTGTCGCGCTACGCCGACCGCCCCGCGGTCAGCTACCTGTCGACGCCGCCGAACCTGTTCGAGGCCGCCTGCATCGGGCTCGACCGCGCCGGCCTGCTGCGGGCGCCGTCGCGGCTGGTGCTGGAGAAGCCGATCGGCCACGACCTCGATTCGGCGCGCGCCATCGACGCCACGCTCAAGGCCAGCCTCAACGAGTCGCGGATCTTCCGCATCGACCACTACCTCGGCAAGGCGCCGGTGCAGAACCTGCTGGCGCTGCGCTTCGGCAACACGCTGCTGGAAGCGGTGTGGCACAACCGCTGGATCGAATCGGTGGACGTGCTGGTCGCCGAAACCGCCGGCGTGGACGGGCGCGAAGGCTATTACGCCGGCTACGGCGCGCTGCGCGACATGGTCCAGAACCACATGCTGCAGCTGCTGGCGCTGATCGCGATGGAACCGCCGGGCGCGCTCGACGCCGACAGCATCCGCGACGAGAAGCGCAAGGTGCTGCGCTCGCTGCGGCCGATGACCGCCGCCGGCGCGGCCAGCGACAGCGTGCGCGGGCGCTACACCGACGGCGTGGTCGAAGGCCAGGCGGTGAAGGGCTTCGTCCACGACGGCGAAGTGGAAACCTTCGTCGCCCTGCGCGCGTGGATCGACAACTGGCGCTGGACCGGCGTGCCCTTCACCCTCGCCACCGGCAAGCGCATGGCCGCGCGCAGCACCGAGGTGGTGGTCACGTTCAAGCCGGTGACGCACTGGCTGTTCGACCGCCCGCTGCGCGAACGCGCCGCGCCCAACCGCCTGCGCATGCGCCTGCAGCCGGACGAAACCATCGAACTCGACCTGATGGGCAGCCTCGCCGCGCCCGAATTCGGCGCGATGGAACTGCAGCCGCTGGAACTGGACCTGTCGATGGCCCAGCCGCAGCGGCGCATCGCCTACGAACGCCTGCTGCTGGACGCGCTGAACGGCAACCAGACCCTGTTCGTGCGCGACGACGAAGTGGAAGCCGCATGGCGCTGGATCGACAGCATCAGCGCCGCGTGGCGCGCGGCGTCGACGCCGGTGCAGCCGTATCCCGCGGGCTCGTGGGGGCCGGCCGCGGCGCGCGCCTTCCTGCCCGACGACGTCGCCGGCCCGCGCCGCGGGCGCGCGGCGTAGGATGCCGGCGATGGAGGATACGGGCCACGTCCTGCTCGCCGACATCGGCGGCACCAATGCGCGCTTCGCCCTCGCCGACACCGCCGCACCGACGCCGCTGGTCGCGGGCAGCGCGCGCGAGTACGTCGTCGCCGACTTCGCCTCGCTGCCCGACGCCGCGCGCGCCTACCTCGACGCCACCGGCGCCAGGGTGCACGCCATGGTCGCCGCGGTCGCCGGCCGCGTCGACGGCGACGAGGCGCGCATCACCAACTTCCCGTGGGTGATTTCGATCCGCCGCAGCTGCGAAGCGCTCGGCCTGCAGCGCATGCGCCTGGTCAACGACTTCACCGCGCAATCGATGGCGGTGCTCGCGCTGCAACCCGACGACGTCTCCGCGCTCGGGCCGATGCAATGGAGCGGCAAGCGCGGCGAACGCGGCAACGCGCGCACCTTCGCCATCATCGGCCCCGGCACTGGCCTGGGCGTCGGCGGCCTGCTGATCCGCGACGGCCGCCCCTACCCGCTCGCCACCGAGGGCGGGCACGTCGATTTCGCGCCGGGCACGCCGGAGGAAATCGCGATCCTGCAACAGCTCGCGCAGGAATACGGCCGCGTGTCGATCGAACGCCTGGTCTCCGGCATGGGCCTGGTGAACCTGCACCGCGCGCTCAGCCGCATCGCCGGCGTCGATCCCGGGCCGATGGAACCGCGCGACGTGACCGCGCGCGCCGCGCAGGGCGATCCGCTCCCGATGCGCGCGGTGGACGTGTTCTGCGCGGTGTTCGGCGCCATCGCCGGCGACCTCGTGCTGACGCTCGGCGCGTGGGACGGCGTGTTCCTCTCCGGCGGGCTGGTGCCGAAACTGCTGCCGACGCTGCAACGTTCCGGCTTCCGCCAGCGTTTCGAGCACAAGGGGCGCTTCTCCCCGGCGATGGCGCGGGTGCCGACGCTGGCGGTGGCGCATCCGCAACCGGGCCTGCTCGGCTGCGCGGTGATCGCGGTCGCCGAGGCCGCCGGCACGCCGGTGTGAATACCGGCACGGCGCGCGTGGACTGGCACGAAAGCGACGACGCCGGGCGCTGGGCCGCCGGTGCCGCGGACGACATCGCGAACGCGCTCACCGATGCGCTCGCGCGCAAGGATCGCGTGCGCCTGCTGCTGTCCGGCGGCACCACCCCGGCGCCGGTGTACGCGCGCCTCGCGAACGCCGACCTCGACTGGACGCGCGTGGACGTCGGCCTGGTCGACGAACGCTGGCTGCCGCCGGACGACGCGCATTCCAACACCCGCCTGTTGCGCGAGCACCTGTTGCGCGAACGCGCCGCCGCCGCGCATTTCGAACCGTTCGCGCACGCCGGCGACACGCTCGATGACGCGGTGCAGGCGGCGAACCTCGACGCGCGGCAAGCGGCGGACATCGTCGTGCTCGGCATGGGCGGCGATGGCCACACCGCCTCGCTGTTCCCCGGCATGCACGGCCTCGCGCAGGCCCTGGCGAGCCCGCAGGCCTACGTCGCGGTCGATGCGCACGGCTGCCCCGGCGCGGGACCGTGGCCCTCGCGCATCAGCCTCACCCCGGCCGGGCTCGCGCCGGCGACGACGCGCCTGCTGCTGCTCCGCGGCGGGGAAAAGCGCGCGCTGCTGCAACGCGCGCTCGCCGGCGACGACGCGCTGGAACTGCCGGTCCGCATCGCCTTCACCACGCCCGGCGCACGCTTGCGCGTGCACTGGTGCCCCTAGCGACGAACGAACATGAGCCTCGATCCACGCATCGCCGCCATCACCGACCGCATCCGCGAACGCAGCGCGAAACGCCGCGAGGCCTACCTGCAGGGCATCGACGACGCCGCGTCGCGCGGGCCCGAGCGCAAGCGCCTGTCCTGCGGCAACCTCGCCCACGCCTTCGCCGCCTGCGGCGACACCGACAAGGCGCGGCTCGCCGGCGACGCGACGCCCAACCTCGGCATCGTCAGCGCCTACAACGACATGCTCTCGGCGCACCAGCCGTTCGAAACCTATCCGCAAGCCATCCGCGAACATGCGCGCGCGCTCGGCGCCACCGCGCAGGTCGCCGGCGGCGTGCCGGCGATGTGCGACGGCGTGACCCAGGGCCGCCCGGGCATGGAGCTCTCGCTGTTCTCGCGCGACGTGATCGCGCAGGCGACCGCGGTCGCGCTCAGCCACGACATGTTCGACGCCGCGGTCTGCCTCGGCGTATGCGACAAGATCGTGCCCGGCCTGCTGATCGGCGCGCTCGCGTTCGGCCACCTGCCGGTGCTGTTCGTGCCCGCCGGGCCGATGACGCCGGGCATTCCCAACAAGCAGAAGGCCGAGGTGCGCGAACGCTACGCCGCCGGCCTCGCCACGCGCGAGGAACTGCTGGCCGCCGAATCCGCCAGCTACCACGCGCCGGGCACCTGCACGTTCTACGGCACCGCGAATTCCAACCAGTCGCTGCTCGAGGCGATGGGCCTGCAGCTGCCGGGCGCCTCGTTCGTGAACCCGGGCACGCCCTTGCGCGAGGCGCTGACCCGCGCGGCGGTGGAACGCGCATTGCGCTGCACCGCGCTCGGCGACGACTACCGCCCGATCGGCCGGCTCATCGACGAACGCGCCATCGTCAACGCCATCGCCACGCTGGCCGCGACCGGCGGTTCCACCAACCACACCATCCACTGGGTCGCGGTCGCGCGCGCCGCCGGCATCGTGCTCACGTGGGAGGACATCGACGCGATCGCGCGCGCGGTGCCGCTGCTCGCGCGCGTCTATCCGAACGGCGAGGCCGACGTGAACCGCTTCGCCGCCGCCGGCGGGCTGCCGTTCGTGTTCCGCGAGCTGCTCGACGCCGGGCTGATGCACGCGGACATCCCCACCGTCGTGCCCGGCGGCATGCGCGCCTACGCCGACGAACCGCGCATCGACGGCGATTCGCTGGCGTACGCGCCTTCCGCGGCGGCCAGCGGCGACGACGCGGTGCTGCGCCCGGTCGCGGACGCGTTCGAGGCGCAGGGCGGCCTGCGCCTGCTGAACGGCAATCTCGGTCGCGCGGTGTTCAAGCTGTCCGCGCTCAAGCCCGAACACCGCCGCATCGAGGCGCCCGCGGTCGTGGTCGACAACCCGCAGGCGCTGAACAAGCTGCACGCGGCCGGCGCGCTGCCGCGGGACTTCGTCGCCGTGGTCCGCTTCCAGGGCCCGCACGCGAACGGCATGCCGGAAATGCATTCGCTGACGCCGCTGCTGGGCATGCTGCAGAACCAGGGCCGGCGCGTGGCGCTGGTCACCGACGGCCGCCTGTCCGGCGCATCGGGCAAGATCCCCGCCGCGATCCACGTCACCCCGGAAGCCGCACGCGGCGGCCCGCTGGCGAAGCTGCGCGACGGCGACGCGATCCGCATCGACGGCGAGGCCGGCACGCTGGAAGTGCTGGTCGCCGCCGCGGAATGGGAAGCGCGCGCGGCGCAGGTCGACGCCACGCCGCCGGCGAGCGGCATGGGCCGCAACCTGTTCGCGCTGAATCGCGCGCTGGTGACGCCCGCCGACCGTGGCGCCTTGTCGATTTCCTGCGGCCCGCCCGAATGCGATCCGCACGATGCGCCGGAATACGATGCCGAATACCTGCTCGGCGACGACCGCGCCGCGCTCGTCGCGCCGCACGACGCCAAGGACGCCTGAAGTGTTTTCCGTTCGTCCTGAGCGTAAGCGCGAAGCGCTGAAGTCGAAGGACGCTGTTTCCACTTCGCCCGCTGTGCGGGCTACGCTCGACACGAACGGATCCAGGAGATTTTCGATATGAATGATCTCGCTGAAACCCAATCCCGCGCCGAAGCCATGCTGCGCGCTGCCGGCGTGTTGTGCGTGCTGACCGTGGACAGCGTCCAGCAGGCCCTGTCCTGCGCGCGCGCCCTCGCCGACGGCGGGCTGACCGCGATCGAGCTGACGCTGCGCACGCCGGTCGCGATCGATGCGATCGCCGCGATCAGGCACGATCTTCCGCAGCTGGCGATCGGCGCCGGCACGGTGCTGGAACCGGCGCAGGTGGCAGCGGTCGAGGCCGCGGGCGGCCAGTTCCTGGTTTCGCCCGGCGTGTCGCCCGCGTTGCTGGATGCGCTCGCCGCATCGCCGTTGCCGTCGGTGCCGGGCGCCGCGACGCCGAGCGAGCTGATGGCGTTGCATGCGCGCGGGTTCCACGTGGCGAAGTGGTTCCCGGCCGCGATGCTCGGCGGCGTTGCGACGCTGAAGGCGATCCAGGGCCCGCTTCCGCAGATGAAGCTGTGCGCGAACGGCGGCATCGACGCCAGCAGCGCGGCGGATTACCTCGCGCTGCCGAACGTGTTGTGCGTCGGCGGATCGTGGATGGTGCCGAAGGACTGGCTCGCGGCGGGCGCGTGGGACAAGGTATCCGCTGCGGCGAAGGAAGCGGCGGGGATCGCGGGGCGGGCATCCGGAAAGTGATGAATCCGCTCCGGAATATGCTGTAAGTACAGCCGGGCCTTATTCATGATTTCTCGCGAGCAAGCCGCAAAGATTGCCAAGATCGAGGCGATCAAGCGATCCCTCGGAACCGAGGTATCAGAAGTCCTTGCATTCTCGGAGTTGAAATCTCGCCCATCAATGTTGTTCGAAGTGGAGCTTGATGGTTGCTGGATTGCCTACATAGTCCCAAATCGATCGCCGGGCCTTTATGCGAGCACGATCGTGGTGATATCCAAAGCATCCGGGAAGACCTTGTATGCCGGGAGTGCTAACGATGAGGGATAGCTTTGAATGCAGTAAATGTTGAATATTTTTCCAGCCAGCTTCCCGACTGCATTCACCTCATGGACAAGGCAACGAAAAAGCCAGGTGCGCTTCAAGAGCGAGGACTTGTTCCTGCTGGCCGGGAAATGTTTGCGGTTTTCACGATGCGCAGGAGCGAGATCCTTGCAGCCGTGGAGAATCTTCATCGTGTTGCTACCGCTCTCGGGAGCCGAAGCCCGTAGGCTGGGTCGATAGGCCCAGCCTCATCGCGATATCGCCGGGATTCGGCGGCCGTCATAAGCGGGCACATCGTTCCATCCCAGCCCACGAAATCGCGCTCAATCCACCCTCGCCCGCACCACCGCGGGCAAACGATCAATACGCAACTCTCTGTTCCGCCATTGCGCCGGCTTGCCGTCCACCGTCGTTTTTCCCGGCGGCGACTCCAGCGGCCAGGTGAGGATCAAGCCATCTTGCGGCGGCGTCATGCCCGCGCCGAGCTTCCACACCAGCGCATCGCCCTCGCGCTTCAACGCGTAATGCAGCTCGCCTTGCGGCGTGCGCAGGCCATCCACCGCGATGCCTTCATCCAGCCAATCGGCGGGAACGCCGGCGGCGAGCACCAAGGCGCGACCGCCCTCGCGCTCGTAGGCGAGCATGTCCAGCAGCGAGCGGATGTAATCCGATTCCACCCAGGCATGCGGCAGATCGCCGAGGAAGAACGGCTTGCGCGGCGTGGCCGAGACCACTTCGCCCCACTGCCGCCAGCCCGGCGGTTGCTGCCCGGCGAGGAAGAAATCGAGCATCGCGTTCGCTCGCTCGCGCCAACCCAGGCGCACGAAGCTGCCGACGGTGCGCAATTCGTAGGGCGTGTAGTCCTTCCACGCGCGTTGGCCGTCGCGGCGCTGCACGGATTCGTTCCAGTAGCGTTCGAACGTGTTGCGCACCAGTTCCGGCGGCAGCCACGACTGCGCATCGCCCGGCGCCAGCGCGATCGTGCTTGAGGTCGGGTCGAAGTCCCCGAGTTCGGCCGACCCCGGCAGGTAGTCGATGCGGTGCTGCGCGATGGTGGAACGGATCGAGGCGTCGAGGTCGGCGCGGAACTGGTCGCGCGACGCGGCGATGCGCACCGCGTCGGCGTCGCGGCCCAGCCAGCGCGCGATGGCCAGCGCGTCGTCGTAGCCGCGCAGGGACCAGAAATCGTCCCAGTACGAATGCATCGGCTTGGCCGAGTAGCCTTCGTGGCTGATCGAGGCCGGCATCATCCCGAAGAACGCGGGGTTGTTCGCCCGGTTCGCCTCGGTGCGTTCGCTGGCGCGCAGCTTGTCCATGTAGGCGACCGCCGCGGCGACGCGCGGCCAGAGCGATTCCAGCAGCGCGCGGTCGTGGCCATAGCGGTAAAGCTGGGCGACGGCGTGGATCAGTTCACCCTGGCTGTCGTTTTCCGGCACCGGATCGCTGCCGCGCGCGTCCACGCAGCACGGCACCTTGCCGTCTGCGAACTGGTGCGGCGCGTACCAGCGCACGTAATCGGCGGCGACGTCGCCCCGGCCGAGCCGCAGCAACGCGTCGTTCATCATCGCGCCGTCGCGGATCCAGGAACGCGCGTAGCTGCGCGTGCCCGGGCGCAGTTCCGGGCCGTCGCGCGACATCAGGATGTGCGCCAGCGCGGCGTGCAGGGTTTCGACCAGCGGCTTCGCCTGCGCCGGCAACGAGATGCGCACGGCATCTAGCTTCTTTCGCCACCCGGCGGCAGTTCGTGTCTGGTCTTCAGCGCGAGAAAGTGGTGGCGGTGGCGGGGGTTGCTCCTCCGTGCCGGTCAACTGCGAACGCCAATCGATCTCACGAGACTCGCCGGGCCGAAGGCGCAGGGCGTAAAGCAATGCACCTGAGGCGAGTCCGGTCGGATCCTCAACCGTGTCGTGCCCGGCAGCCGCAGAGCAGTTCATGCTGCCAGTATCGTTGTCAGCGAAGCACGCCGGCGACCAGTCCGCATGGCGCAGGTGCCGCACGATGCCACCTTCGTCAAAACCTGCCGCGATTCCTGCGTTGCTCAGCTGGTCGAATTGGACAACACGCCCATCCACGCCGATGACGCCTTCGCGCGCGATGATCCTGTGGATCGGGCTCACCCCGCCGGGCGTGTTGAGGAACTGCGAGGGCGGGTTGACCTGGAACGGCCGAGCCGCGAGCGCGAGCACGTAATCGCGCGGCTCGCGCGTGGTGTTGGTTAGCACGTAGCGCGCGACCAGTTGCGAGCGCCGCGCCGTCCCGCTGGCGAAGGCGGTGATGTCCAGGCCGAACCCCGGATGCGTCCAATGCACCGTCGGGATCGGCAGGTCGCCGTCCTGCAGCGATTGCGTCGAGCGCACGTCGGCCCAGGTCACGAGCTTGCCGCCGGACACGACGAAGGGCTCGATACTGAAACCGCCGCGCGCAAGCTCGATCGCGCCGTCCTCGCCGATCAGCCCCTGCTCGTGCCCGCCGTCCACGCCGAGCAGGGTCCAGTACGGCTGCTCGCCGATGAAACCGCGCGGGTATTCGCCGCGCGGCGCGCGCATCGCCACCTGCCTGACGAAATCG
>JBGAHT010000018.1:0-41617 GCA_044226035.1 Thermomonas sp.
TGGTGGAGGGAGGTGGATTCGAACCACCGAAGGCGTAAGCCAGCAGATTTACAGTCTGCCCCCGTTGGCCGCTTGGGTATCCCTCCGGTCGTTTCGAAGTCCGGTGAAACAGCCCGCAATTTTCATCCGAGCCGCCGTTCGTGTCAACGGCAGCCATGCACGGCGAAGCAGGCGGCGCGGGCGCGCCGGTCGACGGGGCAGCGGCGGAAGGACTCAGGGCGCCTTGGCGGCGTCCGGCAGGGGCAGCGGATCGCCCGAATACAGGGCGATGTGCGGCACGCCGTCGCTGCCGATCCAGCCGCGGGCCATGCCCTCGGTGTTGAACGGCAGCGCGGCCGATCCGTCCGAGGCCAGGATGATCGCGCCGCCGTCCCCGCCCAGCGCGGGAATCTGCTTGATGATCACGGCCTCGCCGGCCTGGGCCGGGGTTTCGTGCAGATAGGCCATGCGCGCGCAAATCTCATGGGCCGCTGCGACGCGGATGTAGAATTCGCCCCAGCCGGTGCCGGAGACCGCGCACTGGCCGTTGGCATAGGTGCCGGCGCCGATGATCGGCGAATCCCCCACCCGGCCGTAGCGCTTGTCGGTCATGCCGCCGGTCGAGGTGCCCGCGGCCAGGTGGCCCTGGGCATCGAGCGCCACCGCGCCGACGGTGCCGAAATGCTTGGTCGTGGCCTCGGGGTCGCGCATGGCCTGGCCGCCGGCGGCATCCTCCTTCAGCGCCTCCTGCAGCTGCTTCCAGCGTCGTTCGGTGCGGAAGTAGCCGGGATCCACCAGCTCGATGCCCTGCTCCTTCGCGAAGACCTCGGCGCCGTCGCCCACCAGCATCACGTGCGGGGAATGCTCCATCACCGCCCGCGCCAGCAGGATCGGGTTCTTGACGTGGTGCACGTTGGCGACCGCGCCCGCGCGCAGGGTCGCGCCGTCCATGATCGAGGCATCGAGCTCGTTCTTGCCGTCGTGGGTGAACACCGCGCCCTTGCCGGCGTTGAACAGCGGATCGTCCTCGAGCACGGTGATCGCGGCGGTGACCGCATCCAGCGCCGGCTTTCCCGCCGCGAGCGCTGCGTGGCCCTTTTCCAAGGCCAGGGTCAGGGCGGCGCGGATCGCGGCTTCGTCCTGCGGGGTGACGTCCTTGCGCTCCAGGCCGGCGCCGCCATGGATGACCAGCACCGGATCGGCGGCCGCGGCGGCCTGGCTGGCGAGGCCGAGGCAAAGGGCGACGCACAGCGTGCGCAGGCGCGCATGGGAATGGGTCATGGCCGGCTCCGGAAATGTGTGGGCTGGAAGGGGATTCTATCGACCGGCGGACGCCGGGGCGGCATCGCGCAACTGCAGCTGGCCGTCGCGCGCCTCGGCGATGCGCCGGAACGCGGGCGCGTCGACCTGCAGCGTGCGCAGGTCGATGCGGCTGTCGACGCCGATGCCGGTGACGTCCACGCCGGCGATCTGCAGCGGCTTGCCGGCTTCGAGCACCGATGCCGGCGCGGTCGGCACCACCAGCCAGGCGGCGCCACCGGGGATCGGCGTGAACAGGCGCCCGATGCCGTCGCCGTCCACGCACAGGGCCGCGCCTTCGTCCACGCCCAGCCCGACGATGCCGGTCGCGCCGCGCGCGCGCGCATCGGCGACGAAGGCGACCAGGCGCCCGAGCCGTTCGCGCTTGGAGAAGTGGGTGTCGGTGAAGACGTGTTCGAGGAAGGGCATGTGCAGGAAATCCCCGACCAGGGTCATGCCCGGGTTGAGCGGATCGCGCAAGGCGTCCTCGGAGACCATGCTGCCGCCGTCCAGCGCGCCGTACGACCACGCGCCGAGGATCGCGAGCCCCGCGCTGGTGCCGCCGAGCGGCTTGCCGGCGCGCACGTGCGCATCCAGCGCCTGCGCCAGCGGCGTGCCTTTCCAGAAGCGCACGTAATTGGCCTGGTCGCCGCCGGCGATGAAGATGCCGTCGGCCTTCGCGATCGCGTCCAGCACCACCGGATCGCTCGCGGCGCGGCGGTCGCTGAACACGAAGGTGCGCGCCGAGGCGATGCCGCCGACATCGTGGAACCACTCCTGCTGCGCCTCGACGTCGCCGGACGCGCGCAGGATCACCAGGTGGCCGTGGCCCATGCGTTCGTTCATCCAGCGGAACGCGTCGTAGGGCCAGTTCCCGCCGCCGACCAGCATCAGGCCCGGCTGCACGTGGCCCGGCGTCGGCGCGGACGCGTCGCCGATGGCGTATTCGACATAGCCCGCGCCGCGCGCCGCCGGGCGCGGCGTGGTGGCGCAGGCGGTCATTCCCGCGAGCAGCAGCAACGGCACCAGCAGGCGGGCGAATACGTGGATGACCGGCATTTCGGATTCCTTCGCGTGGGCGGTTCGCGCCCGCGACGGAACACACGGGCAACTCCATCCGGGACGGACGAAACCGCCCATTCCCCCACGCACGCCGTCGCCGATGGCGTAATGTCCACGCATGGACGAACCCGTCGACGCCTGGTTCGCGCGCGAAATCCTCGCCCACGAGGAAGCGCTGCTGCGCTATCTGCGCCGCTGCTGGCCGCATGCCGACGACATCCACGACCTGCGCCAGGAAACCTACGTCCGCGTCTACGAAGCCGCGCGCCGCGAGCGTCCGCAGCAGCCCAAGTCGTTCCTGTTCACCACCGCGCGGCACCTGATGGCGGACCGGCTGCGCCGCGGCCGCATCGTTTCGATCGAGGCCGTGGGTGATTTCGAATCCCTGAACGTCCCGGTGGACGAAGTCACCCCGGAACGGCGGCACGATGCCCGGCAATCGTTGCGCCGCCTGGCCGAGGCCTTCGACCGCCTGCCCGGCCGCTGCCGCGAAGTGGTGTGGCTGCGCAAGGTGGAGGAACTGCCGCAGAAGGAGGTCGCGCGCCGCCTCGGCATCGCCGAGAAAACGGTGGAAAAGCAGGTCGCCAAGGGCGCGAGGCTGATCGCCGCGCACGTCTTCGGCGATGCCGGCGGCTCGCGCCGGAAGGCTGGCCCGCGCAGCGAAAGCGGACGGGACGACGGACAGGAACATGGGTGACAGCGAACACATCGAACGCGAAGCGGCCGCCTGGCTGGCGCGTCGCGACCGGGCCGACTGGTCGCCCCGCGACCAGCGCGCGTTCGCCGCATGGTGCGATGCAGCGACCGCGCATCGCGTCGCCTACCTGCGCCTGGACGCGGCGTGGAGCCAGGCCGACCGGCTGAAGGCGGTGGGCGCCGGCGTCGCCGCCGGGGCGATGCCCGCGCGCGGCGACTGGAACTGGTCGCGCCCGGGGGGCCTCCACGACTTGGATGCGGCCTCCGCGCTCAATCCGGCGACCTGGACGCGGCCTCCGCGCTCAATCCGGCAGGACTGGCGTTCGCGCGTCGACCCGCCGCAACGCGCGGCGGCGGTTGGCGGTTCGCCTTCGCCGGCTGCGTCGCGGCCTGCGCGATCGGCGGGTCCGCGTTGCTGCACAGCGCGCCGGTCGAACAACGCACCTACCGCAGCGCGGCCGGCACGCTCGAGGACGTCCCGCTCGCGGACGGTTCGCGCGCGACGCTCAGCGGCGACAGCCTGGTGAGCGTGGCCCTGTCCCGGCGCGAACGCGACATCGACCTGCAACGCGGCGAGGCGTTCTTCGCCGTGGCCAAGGACGCGAGCCGGCCGTTCGTGGTGCATGTCGACGGCCGCGAAGTGACCGCCGTCGGCACCCGTTTCGCGGTGCGCCGCGACAGCGACGGGCTGCGCGTGGTCGTGACCGAAGGCCTGGTGCGGCTGGACTCGCCCGACCCGGGCGCGCCGGACCGGCAATCCACCACCTTCCTGCCGGCCGGCAGCGTGGCCGAAATCGACGCCGACAGCACCTCGCTGCGCTTCGGCACCCCGGCCGAGGCCGAGCGCGCGCTGAGCTGGCGCAGCGGCGTCCTCGCCTTCCGCGACACGCCGCTCGCCGCGGCCGCGGCCGAGTTCAACCGCTATGGCGGCAAGCGCATCGAAATGGGCGATGCCCGGGTCGCCGCGCTGCGGGTCGGCGGCAACTTCAGCTGGGCGAACGCGGATGGTTTCGTGCGCCTGCTCGAGGCGGGTTTCCCGGTCCGGGCCGAGCACGAGGGCGATCGCATCGTCCTGCATTACCACGAGTGAGGCGGCGGGGCGGGATCGACCCGGCTCGTTCGTCACGGTTTTCAATGAACGGCGCGCCGCGCCGCCATCCATGGGAAGGGGGTTCCCTTGAATCGTCCGACACGTACCGCGTTGTTCATCGCCCTGGGTTGCGTCAGCACATCCTTCGCCTGGGCGCAGGAGGCCAAGGCCACGCCGCGCCGCATCGACATCCCGGCCGGCGACCTGGTCGCGGGCCTGGATGCCCTCGCCGCGCAATCCGGGGCGCAACTGCTCTACCGCACCGACCAGCTCAAGGGCGTGCGGACCCGCGGCGTGCACGGCAACGTGTCGCCGGACGATGCGCTCAAGCAGTTGCTGTCGGGAAGCGGCTACGGCGCCCGCCACGATTCGTCCGGCGCGGTGGTCATCGTCAAGGCCGACCAGCAGGAATCGCCCGCACCCAAGCCCGTGGCCGCGCCGGCACCCGCACCCGAGCCCGTCCAGGCCGCGCCCCCGCCGGAACCGGCCAAGCTCGAATCGATCGAAGTCACCGGTTCGCGCATCCCGCGCGCCGAGGTCGAGGGCCCGGCGCCGGTCACCGTGATCACCGCGCAGCAGATTTCCGCCGCCGGTTTCACCACCGTCCCCGACGTGCTGCGCTCGCTCACCCAGAACGGTGGCGAAACCCAGAGCCAGCAGTCCGGCATGGGCGCGGTCACCACGCCCGGCGCGCAGCAGGTCGACCTGCGCGGCCTCGGCCCGAACAAGACCCTGGTGCTGATCAACGGCCGCCGCGTCGCCGACTTCCCCCTGCCGTTGCGCGGGCAGAGCAACTTCACCGACATCGGCAACATCCCGCTGGGCATGGTCGACCGCATCGAGGTGCTGACCGGCAGCGCCTCGGCGGTCTACGGCTCGGACGCGATGGCCGGCGTGATCAACTTCATCCTGAAGAAGTCCACCGACGGCACCACGCTCGACTACCGCTACGGCGACACCACGCTCGGCGGCGGCGAATCGAACAAGTTCACCCTCACCACCGGCTTCGAGCGCGGCAACCTGAGCGGCATCGTCGGCGTCGAGCTGCTGGACAAGAAGCCGCTGTGGGCCTACCAGCGCAAGATCCAGGATTCCACCCTCGACAGCCCCGACGACCAGCGCGGCGACTGGATCTTCCAGCGCTACGACTGGTTCGACGGAACCTCGTTCCCGGAAGACGAAGGCAAGTGCGACACCAGCCTCAACCACGGCACCACCTACCCCGAGCTCGAGGGCGATTACGGCTTCTATTGCGCAAGCCGCGAAGCGATCAGCTACGGCACCATCGAGAGCGGGCGCGAGAGCGCCAACGTGTACGGCTCGTTCAACCTCGACATCAACGACAAGCTGTCCTGGTTCGCCGACGTGCAGGCCGGTTACGCCAAGGTCGAACTCATGTCCGGTCCGTTGAGCTGGCAATACCAAGGCACGACGGCGGACGGCGACCGCGGGGTGTTCTACAACGCCAACAGCGGCGTCTGGGAATACTGGTACCGGCAGTTCACGCCGGAGGAATCCGGCGGTTTCGGCAAGGTGATGACGCGCGACACGCAGAAGACGCTGAGCATCGCCACCGGCTTCAGGGGCACCATCGGCGAAGCCTGGGACTGGGAAGCGCTGCTCAACCATTCGCAGTACCACGCCACGGTGAGCTATCCGCGCATCGTCGCGGCCGCGGCGAACGAACTCCTGCTCGGGCCGCAGCAGGGCGTGGACGACTACGGCTACGCGATCTTCTCGCCCGACGCCGACCAGTTCTACAAGCCGCTGACCCAGGCCCAGTACGACAGCATCACCGCCGATTCGGTGTTCAAGCCGACCGCGCGCAGCGACACGCTTTCCTTCACCATCGACAACACCGCCGTGTTCGAACTGCCGGCGGGCCCGGTCGGCTTCGCCGGCAACGTCGAATACGGTACCCAGGCCTACGACATCCACCCGGATCCGCTCGCGCTGACCGACTACTACTACGGCGCGCGCTACGGCGACGGCCACGGCGACCGCAGCCACTGGGGCATCGCCGGCGAATTCCGCGTGCCGGTGTTCCAGCCGCTGACCCTGAGCGTGGCCGGCCGCTACGACCAGTACAGCTATGCGGAAAAGTCCCCCGGCAAGTTCACCTACAGCCTCGGCCTGGAATGGCGGCCGATCGACAGCCTGCTGGTCCGCGGTTCCTACGGCACCGGCTTCCGCGCGCCGGACCTGCACTACCTGTTCGCCGGCAACGACTATTTCCGGACCCGCGAGGTCGACTACCTCGGCTGCCGCAACGATCCCGAGGCCACCACCATCAGCTACGACGAGTGCCGCAGCCTCGGCTACCGCGAACGCGTGCGCAACACGCGCGCGGGCGACGAGAACCTGGACTACGAGACCAGCAAGTCGTTCACGGCCGGATTCGTGTGGTCGCCGAACGCGAATTTCGACTTCTCGGTCGACTACTTCAACATCAAGGTCGCGAACCAGATCCAGGACATGGACGTGGACCGGATCCTGCAGATGGAAGCCAACTGCATCCTGGGCGTGGACATCCAGGGGAATCCCGTCGATCCGAATTCGGCCGAATGCCTGGATGCGGTGCCGCGCGTGATGCGCGATGCCGACGGCAACCTGCTCGGCGTGTTCTACCAGCCGATCAACATCGCCGAGCAACGCGTCGCCGGCTACGACTTCGCGGCCCATTACCGCCTGGATTCGGCGATCGGCACCTGGCGTTTCGCCCTGACCCACACGCTGTTCACCCGCCACGACAGCCGCCAGTTCGATGGCGGACCGCTGGAGGACCACCTCGCGGTGAACAGCAACTTCTGGGACGTGCCCAAGACCAAGAGCACCGCCACCGTTTCGTGGGAAAGGAACGCATGGGCCGCGGCGCTGCATGCGCAGCGGATCGGCCGCCTGCCCTCGCTGGAGTCCTACGACAACGAGTACGTCCCGGGCACGTCCACCAACAGCCCGTGGATCAGCCCGACCATGCTCTACAACGCATCGCTGCAATACAGGATCAACGACCGCATGCGGGTGTCGCTGGCGGTGGACAACCTGTTCAACAAGATGCCGCCGAAGGACCCGACCTCGGTCGACTACCCGTACTACGACATCTCGTGGTTCGATTCGGTCGGCCGCAGCTACTTCCTCGAATTCACCTGGAAGCTCGGCGGCAGCCCGCTCTGACCTCCTCCCCCGTCGCGCGAGCCGAAGACTTCCCCGCAAGGGGAAGTTTTCGTTTGCGGCGTCATGAATCGGTTTGCGGCGTTTCGAGCGCTTCCCGCATTCGCCGCAATTGCCGTGCGTAGGGTTTCCATGCGCCATCCCGGTTTTGCAGGATGCCGGCGCGCACCGTCGCGGCGCTTGCGGTCGAAACGGCAGACGAATTGCGCTCGATCGCCAACGCCTCCGGCGCGAACGGCAAGCCGCAGAACTCGAAGACGCGACGTGCGGTCGCTTCCGTACGGGCGACGAGATCTTCGTACGCGATATCGAGCATCCGGCCCGGCATCGCGTGATGCAGGCGCTGCGCCAGCCGGTCGCAACGCACGGAATATTGCGCGAGTTCCACCTGGTCGTACGAATACGCCGCGGCACCGGTGAACAAGGTGCGGAGGTTGGAGAAGCAGGCATCCATGGGGTCGCGCACCACGCGGATCAGCTTCGCCTGTGGCAAGGCCTTGGCGATCAGCCCGGCATTGAGCAGGTTCATCGGCAGTTTTTCGGTCAGGAATGGCCGGCCGCGCGCACGCCAGCGCGATGCCTCGAGGAAGCCCGTACCGATGCCGGCGAAATCCACACCCGCGACGCGATGCAGGGTGGTCGCGTCGAGCGCGCCCGTGGTCTTGTGGTCGGTGGCGAAGTCCAGCTGCGCGGTGAAGGTGTAGCTCTCGCCGCCATCGGCCACGAGCGGATGGCCGCCGAGGATGCGTTCGAGCAACGTGCTGCCGGAGCGGTGCATGCCGACGACGAAGATCGGCGTGAATCCGCCCACTGCCGGGCCGGTCGGTTCGAGGAATCCAGGCGTGCAGCGCGATTCGATCGCGGCGAAAAGGGATTCGCTCTCGCATGGATCGTGCGACATCTGCGCACGCCTGAGTTCACAACCACGCTCCAGCGCATTCCACGATTCGTCATGACGCCCAAGCGCATGCAAGGCGTTGTGCAGCGCAAACTGCAGGTAGGCCTCGCTCACGCCGCCCGATTGCGTTCGCGCGAGGCTGGCGCGGATGCGCGCGGCAGCATCAGCATCGCCGGCTGCGCCATCGTCCGGCAGGGTCGACAACACCCAATGCGCCTGTGCGAAATCAGGATCGATGGCGAGGCAGGCCGACAGCGCGAAACGCGCCTGCGCCATGTCGCCGCGGAACATGGCGACGACGCCGCGCAGGTACTGCGCCGGCGCATGCATCGGGTCGACGGCAGCGACAAGTTCGATCCATGCCTCCGCCAGCGACTGGTCGCCGCAGCGGCTGGCCAATGATGCGAGTTCGGTACGTTCGATTGCGGAAGGAAACCGTTCCGGATTAGCGTTCGCGATCAGCGCCAGCGCGCGCCCCGATTCGTGGAAGCGCCTCAGTCGCTGGCACAGCGGAATCAGCCGCTTCGGCTCGCGATCCGCGATGGCGAACGCCTGCAACGCGCAGCGCAGGGCGTCGCGATAACGATCCTCCCGCAACAGCGCGTCGCTGGCGCGCAATAGGTCGGCAATCGGATGCGGATCGTTTGGCGAACGCATGGCCTAGTGTCCCATGCCGCATCAACCGATGCGCGGGATCGCACCGTCGCGAGCGAAGCCAGGTCGGGATGCGCCCGGATATTGCGCTGGAATTGGCCAGCGGGCGACGGCCGGCCGCGAAGGCGAAGGGCGAGTCGCGCAGGAGTTGGCATGAAGCCAATGACTGCGCGCGAGCCCGATGCCGACAAAGGCCGGGCGAGCTCCGTGCCGCCAATTACACGTTGAAGCGGAAGTGCAGCACGTCCCCTTCCTGAACCCTGTACTCCTTCCCTTCCAGCCGCAACCGCCCCGCATCGCGCGCGCCGGCCTCGCCCTTGTACTTGACGAAGTCGTCGTAGCCGATGGTCTCGGCGCGGATGAAGCCCTTCTCGAAATCGGTGTGGATCACGCCCGCGGCCTGCGGCGCGGTCGCGCCGGCCTTCACCGTCCACGCGCGCACTTCCTTCTCGCCGGCGGTGAAGTAGGTCTGCAGCCCGAGCAGCTTGTACGCGGCGCGGATCACCCGGTTCAGGCCGGGCTCGTCGAGGCCGTAGCTGGACAGCATCTCGTCGCGGTCGGCGTCGTCGAGCTGCGACAGCTCTTCCTCGATCGCCGCCGACACCGGCACCACTTCCGCGCCTTCCTGCGCCGCGCGTGCGCGCACCGCCTCGAGGTGCGGGTTGTTCGCGAAACCGTCCTCGAGCACGTTCGCGATGTACAGCACCGGCTTCATCGTCAGCAGGAACAGCTCGCGCACCAGCACGCGTTCCTCGTCCGTGAGCGCGACCGAGCGCGCCGGCCTGCCCTGGTCGAGCGCCGCGCGCAGCTTCTGCAGCGCGTCGATGCGCGCCTTCGCGTCCTTGTCGCCGCTCTTGGCCACGCGCTCGTAGCGGGCGATGGCCTTGTCGACCGATTCGAGGTCGGCCAGCGCGAGTTCGGTATCGATGGTCTCGATGTCGGCGATCGGATCGACCTTGTTGGCGACGTGGATCACGTCCGGGTGCTCGAAGCAGCGCACCACGTGCGCGATCGCATCGACCTCGCGGATGTGGGCGAGGAACTTGTTGCCCAGGCCCTCGCCGCTGGCCGCGCCGGCGACGAGGCCGGCGATGTCAACGAACTCGACCGCGGTCGGGATCACCTTCTGCGGCTTCACGATCGCGCTCAGCGCGTTCAGGCGCGGGTCCGGCACCGGCACCACGCCGACGTTGGGCTCGATGGTGCAGAACGGGAAGTTCGCCGCGGCGATGCCCGCCTTGGTCAGCGCGTTGAACAGGGTCGACTTGCCGACGTTCGGCAGGCCGACGATGCCGCATTGGATGCCCATGTGCGTATCCGTGATTCGAGATTCGAGATTGGGGATTCGATGCAACGCCGCGCGCTGGTGCGAATCCCCAATCCCCAATCCCTAATCCCGCTTCTCCGTGTGCAGGCGCTTCATCGCCTCGTTGAAATCGCCGTGCACCGCCAGCGGCAGCGCAGCGAGCGCATCATCGATGGCGCGACCGATCAGCGCGTCGTCCGCGAGCGAAGGACGGCCCAGCACCCACGGCGTGACCTTGTCCTTGTGCCCGGGATGTCCGATGCCGATGCGCAGGCGGTGGAACTTGCCGTGGCCGAGCAGGCGCATGCTGTCGCGCAGGCCGTTCTGGCCGCCGTGGCCGCCATCGAACTTCAGCCGCGCGACGCCCGGCGGCAGGTCGAGCTCGTCGTGCGCGACGAGCATTTCCTCCGGCTCGATCTTCCAGTAGCGCAGCGCCGCGGTGATCGACTTGCCGGAAAGGTTCATGAACGTGGCCGGCTTCAGCAGCCACAGCGAACGGCCGGCGAATTCGACCTTGGTCGTTTCGCCGAACAACTTGCTTTCCAGCCCGAAGCGACCGCCGGCCTCGTCGGCGAGCGCGTCGATAAAACGGAACCCGGCGTTGTGCCGGGTCCGGGCGTGTTCGGGCCCGGGGTTGCCGAGCCCGACGATGAGGCGCAAACCGTCCATCGATCGGGAACGCGACGCGCCGCCTGGCGACGGCGCGCGCGCAGCCGCGGATTACTCCGCGTCTTCCCCGGAGTCCTGCTTGGCGGCAGGCACTTCGGCGCTTTCGGCGGCGGGCGCTTCGCCCTCGCCTTCGGCCTCGGCGCGCGCGTGGCGGGCCACGGCCACGGCCGGGTTGTGCTCGTCGTCGATCTTGTGCGCCAGCTCGACGCCCTTGGGCAGCTTGACGTCGGACAGGTGCACGGTGTCGCCGAGCTTCATTTCGCCCAGGTCGACCTCGATGAACTCCGGCAGGTCCTTCGGCAGGCAGCTCACCTCGACCTCGTTGAGCTCGTGGGTCAGGACGACCTCGGAACTCTTGCCGGCCGGCGACTTGTCCTGGTTGACGAAGTGCAGCGGCACGTTGACGCGGATCGCGGTGTTGGCGCTGACGCGCTGGAAGTCCAGGTGCATGATCAGCTGCTTGAACGGATGGCGCTGCATGTCGCGCAGCAGCACCTGCTGCGGCTTGCCGTCGATGTCCAGGGTCAGGATCGACGCGTAGAACCACTCGTGCTGGCTGGCGATCCAGGTCTTCTCGTGCTCGAGCTGGATGTTCTGCGGCTTGTCTTCGCCGCCGTAGACGATGGCCGGGATCATGCCCGCATGGCGAAGGCGGCGGCTCGCACCCTTCCCTTCGTCCTTGCGGCCATTGGCCGAGAGCTTGTGTTCGGTTGCCATTTTCGGTTTCTCACTTCGTTGCGATGAAGCCGCATCGCTGCGGCGTTGGCGACTCCCCCGCGACCAGGGGAGCCGGTAATGCCGGGATTCGGCATTCGGGATTGGAGATTCGTCCAGGCTTCTTCGAATCCCTAATCCCCAATCCCCAATCCCGTTCCTCTTAACAGCCGGATGGCTGGTAATCCCGCTTCAATCCACGTACAGCGAACTGACCGACTCCCCGAAGGCGATGCGGCGCACCGTTTCCGCGAGCAGCTCGGCGACGCTGAGCTGGCGGATGCGGCCGCAGGCCTTCGCCGCGTCGGTGAGCGGGATGGTGTCGGTCACCACCAGCTCGTCCAGCTGCGACTTCGTGATGTTGTCGATCGCGGCGCCCGAGAGCACCGGATGCGTGCAGTACGCGACCACCTTGGTCGCGCCCTGCGCCTTGAGCGCCGCCGCGGCCGCGCACAGGGTGCCGGCGGTGTCGACGATGTCGTCCACCAGCACGCAGGTCTTGCCCGCGACGTCGCCGATGATGTTCATCACCGTGGCCACGTTGGCCTTGGGCCGGCGCTTGTCGATGATGGCCAGGTCGGCGTCGTCCAGGCGCTTGGCGATGGCACGCGCGCGCACCACGCCGCCCACGTCGGGCGAGACCACGATCAGGTTGTCGGTGCCGTGCGCGCGCCAGATGTCGGCGAGCAGCAGCGGCGAGGCGTACACGTTGTCGACCGGGACGTCGAAGAAGCCCTGGATCTGGTCCGCGTGCAGGTCCACGGTCAGCACCCGGTCGGCGTGCACGGTGGAGAACATCTGCGCCGCGACCTTGGCCGTGATCGGCACCCGCGCCGAACGCGGGCGGCGATCCTGGCGCGCGTAGCCGAAGTACGGCACCACCGCGGTCACGCTGTTGGCGGATGCGCGCTTGAGCGCGTCGATCAGCACCAGCAGCTCGACCAGGTTCTCCGCGCTCGGCGCGCAGGTCGGCTGGATCACGAACACGTCCTGGCCGCGGACGTTTTCCTCGATCTCGACCTGCACCTCGCCGTCGGAGAACTTGCCGACCAGCGCCTTGCCCGGGCGCACGCCCAGTTCGCGGCACACGGCCTTCGCCAACGCCGGGTTGGCGTTGCCGGAGAAGACCAGCAGGTTGCGTTCGTCCTTCACTGCCATGATCGCGCGCCCGGCGGGGTGGAAGTTGGCAGGGGCGGCAGGATTCGAACCTGCGAAATGCCGGGATCAAAACCCGGTGCCTTAGGCCTCTTGGCGACGCCCCTGCGGAGGGATCGCTTCGAGCGCATCGAGCATCGGCGAACGCGCCGCGCCCGCTGCGACCCAGGCCTTCGAGCCCGGTGGCAGGGACGCATGCGCATCTTCGGCTTGCCCGCGCGTGGCGAACTCGACGAAGCAGCCGCTGCCGGTGCCCGTCAATCGCGGCCGGCCGACCCGCGCCAGCATCGCGAACGCCGCTTCGACGGCGGGTTCGCGGCGACGCAGCACCGGCTCGAACGCATTGTCGAGCACTGCTCCCGAAACGAAGTCGGATATTGTCGCGGGCGCGGAATCGCGCGTCAATTCAGGCGCTTGGAACAATTCCCGGGTGGCGACGTGGATCCCGGGGTCGAACAGCAGGTACCAGGCCGGCGGCAGCTCGACCGGGAGCAGGCGTTCGCCCACGCCCTCGGCCCAGGCGTTGTGCCCGCGCACGAACACCGGGACGTCGGCGCCGAGGGCCAGGCCCAGGGCGGCGAGGCGGTCGCTGTCCCAGTCCAGCCCCCAGAGCCGATTCAGGGCGAGCAGCACCGTGGCGGCGTCGGAGGAGCCGCCACCGAAACCGGCACCGGCGGGAATCGACTTTTCGACGACGATATCCGCACCTTTCCGGATTTTCGCTGCATCCTGCAAGGCGTTCGCCGCTCGAACGGCGAGGTCGTCGGCCTCGCCGACACCCGCGACCGAAGCGCCGTGGCGGCGGATGTCGCCATCGTCGCGCACCCGCAGGCGGATCCGGTCGCCCCAGTCCAGCAGCCGGAACACCGATTGCAGCAGGTGGTAGCCGTCGGCGCGGCGGCCGGTGACGTGCAGGAACAGGTTGAGCTTGGCCGGCGCCGGCCAGGCCGACCAGCCGGCCTCGCCGTTCATGGCGCGGCGGCGCCGAGCGTCCAGTCGTCGACCACGAGCCGGACCTTGGCCGCGCCCTGCACCGCCTCGATGCGGCCGGGCAATTCCACGCCCTGGACCGCGCGCCAGTCGGCGTAGGACACGACCCAACCCTCGCCCTCGATACGGTCGATGCGGCCGTCGTCGCCGAAGTGCGCCGCATCGCCGTCGCGCTGCAGCGCCAGCAGCCAATCGCCGAGCGCATCCACCGGCACGCGCCAGCGGGTCGCCTCGAACACCAATGCCGCGGCATCCGGACCGCTGCGCGGCCCGCCCGCCATGCCTTCGAGCGTCGCGCCATCGGGACCGCCGCTCACGCGCCAGCCCTGCCGCGTCACCGGTGCGGACAGCGTGGCCACGTAGCGCGCGCCGTCCTGCCGCCATTCGATGCGGCCGCTGCCGCCCTGCTGCCCGTTCGTCACCGCGATGCGGCCGGTCATGGACCAGCCCGGGAACGCGGCCAATGCCGTGGCCCGCGCGGCCTGGTTCGCTTCTGGCGCGCCCACCAGCGCCGGCAACGCCGGCTTCGCGGGTTGGGTCGCGCACGCTGACGCCAACGACGCAAGCACGACGATGGCGAACGCGCGCAGCGGCTTCATGCGCCGGTCTTCTCCAGCGCGCGTTGCAGGGCGCGGTTGTCGTCGGGCTGCAGCTTGCGCGATTCGTCGAAGAAGCGGCGCGCCTCGTCCTTGTCGCCCTGCACCCACAGCACCTCGCCCAGGTGCGCGGCGATTTCCGGATCCTTCTGCAAACCGAACGCGCGCCGCAGCTCGACCAGCGCCTCCGCATTGCGGCCGAGGCGATACAGCACCCAGCCGTAGCTGTCGATGATCGCGGCGTTGTCCGGGTCCGCGGCGCGTGCGCGGTCGATCAGCGCCAGCGCCTCGCGGTAACGCGTGGTGCGGTCGGCGAGCGTGTAGCCGAGGGCATTGAGCGCGGCGACGTTGTCCGGCTCGGTGACGAGGATGCGGCGCAGGTCGGCTTCCGCGCCGGCGATGTCGTCGCGGGCCTCGCGGCCGAGCGAACGCGAGTACAGCAGCGCCGCGTCGTCGGGGAACGCGCCGAGCCCGCGCGCGTATGCGTCTTCCTCGCCGGCGACGTCGTGGTCCTTGGCCTTCAGTTCCGCCTCGGCGATGTAGGCGCCGCGGCGCGCATCGTCGTCGGCGGAGGCGTCGGCCTGCACCGCGCGCAGGTCGGCGTAGGCTTCGGCCCCGCGCTTGAGCTCGTGCAGCACGTAATCCGAACGGATCCGCGCCGGCCAGCGCTGTTCGCCGCCGGGCACGCTGCGGTACCAGGTCAGCGCTTCCTCGTCGCGATCCAGCGATTCGGCGATCTGCCCGAGCAGCATCCAGCGTTCCGGGTCGGGCCGGGTCGCATCGCGCTTAAGCTCGTCGTACAACGCGCCGAGCGCGGCCTTGTCGCCGGCCTTGTCCAGCAGCCCGGCGCGCACTGCGTAGCTGTCCTCGTCCTGCGGGCCTTTCGCCATCACCCCGGCGGCGGCGACCGGATCGCCCAGCGCGTCGTATTCGGCGGCCAGGCCGAGGCGCAGGTCGGGCAACAACAGGGCCGCATCGGAGGCCTCGGCGAGCACCTTGCGCGCTTCGTCGACCTTGCCCGCCTCGCGCAACTGCGCCGCGCGCAACAGGGCCACGCGCGGCTCGTCGGGGAAGCGGCGCACGACTTCGCCGACGATGCGTTCGGCCAGCGCCGGCGTGCCGGTGCGCTGGGCGAAGCCGCCGAACGCCAGCCATGCCTGCAGGTCCCGCGGGATCGCGTCGTCGTCGAGCAGCCGTCCCAGCACCTGCGCCGCGCGCTTGTCGTTCTTGCCGGTATCGAGCGCGCCCAGCGCATAGCGCCAGCCGTCCTTGTCCGGATCGCGCAGCAGCGCCTCGATCCCCCGCAAGGCCTCGTCGGTCCGGCCCTGGCGCATGGCGAGCGTGGCTTCGGCGCCGCGCATGGCCAGCGTCCGCGGCGCGCGCGCGCGCCACAATTCGAGCGCATCGGCGGCGATGCGGTTGTCGTTCGCCAGCAGCGCGATGCGGGTCGCGCGTTCGGCCAGGCCGGCGTCGCCGCTAGCGCTGCGCGCGGCCTGCAGGTACCAGCGCGCGGCCGAATCGATGTCGCCGGCCTGCAGCGCGAACTCGCCGGCCAGGGTGCGGGTCATCGCGTCGTCCGGCCCGGCCGGGGCCGCGGCCGCCGCCCATGGCAGCAGCGCGGCGCAGGCGGCGAGCGATGCGGAAAGGCGGAGGGAACGCCAGGATGCGGGCATCGGTGCAGGCTGGGCCGTAAAATGACGGCCTTCTTCGCAAGAGCTTAGCGCAAGCACCTGAACGGATGAGCCACGGATGAGCCTGCTGGCACTCGGCATCAACCACCAGACCGCGCCGGTCGACCTGCGCGAACGGGTGGCGTTCGATTCGGGAATGCTGGCGCCGGCGCTGGCCGCGTTGCATGCGCTGCCGCAGGTGCGGGAAGTAGCGCTGCTCTCCACCTGCAACCGCACCGAGCTCTACGCCTACGCCGACGACGATGGCAGCGCGCTCGCCGACTGGCTGGCGACGCATCCGGAAGCCAGCGGCGATCTGCACGCCTATCTCTACACCCACCGCGACGGCGACGCCGCGCGCCACCTGTTCCGGGTCGCGGCCGGGCTCGACTCGCTGGTGCTGGGCGAACCGCAGATCCTCGGCCAGGTGAAGCAGGCCTGGAGCGCGGCGCGCGGCGCGGGCACGCTCGGCAACCGCCTCGATCGCCTGTTCCAGCAGGCCTTCGCCACCGCCAAGCGCGCGCGCACCGAAACCCGCATCGGCGCCAACCCGGTGTCGGTGGCCTCGGCCGCGGTGCGGCTGGCGGAGGAATCCTTCGCCCGGCCCGCCGACGCCAGCATCCTGCTGATCGGCGCCGGCGAAACCGTCGAGCTCGTCGCCCGGCACCTGGTCCAGGCCGGCGCGCGGCGCCTGCTGGTCGCGAACCGCACCCTCGCCCATGCGCAGCAGCTCGCCAGCCGCCACGGCGGCATCGCGCTGCCGCTGGACGAACTCGAACGCCACCTCGCCGAAGCCGACATGGTGTTCTCCGCCACCGCCAGCCGCGAGCCGGTGATCGTGCGCGCGCAGGTCGAGGCCGCCCTCGCCCGCCGCCGGCATCGGCCGATGCTGCTGCTCGACCTGGCGGTGCCGCGCGACATCGCCGCCGACGTCGCCGACCTGCGCGACGTGTTCGTCTACACCGTCGACGACCTGCAGCGCGTGGTCGAGGACAACCGCCGCAGCCGGCGCGAAGCCGCGGACGCCGCCGAGGCGATCATCGAACTGCAGGTCGCGCGCTTCCTCGAAACCAGCGGCGCCGACGCCGGGCTCGCGCCGCTCAAGCGCCTGCGCGCGCACGGGCAGCGCAACAGCGCCGACGTGCTGGCCAGGGCGAAACAGCAACTCGCCGCCGGCGCCGATCCGCACGCGGTGCTCGACTACCTCGCGCACACGCTGACCAACCGCCTGCTGCACGCGCCCACCGCCGCGTTGCGCGCGGCCGCGCTGTCGGGCGACGCCGAACTCGCGCGCGCCGCCGAGAAGCTGTTCCCGGAAGAGCCGGGATTGGGGATTGGAGACTCGGGATTGGATGAAGCCGAGCGTTAGCGACCGTTCCGCATCGCGCGCCTCCGCTTCACGAATCCCGAATCCCCAATCCCGAATCCCCCGCATGCTTCCATCCCTGCGCCGCAAACTCGAAATGCTGGCCGAACGGCGCGACGAACTCGAACGACTGCTCGCGGATCCCTCGACGATCGCCGACAACGAGCGCTTCCGCGCGTTCTCGCGCGAGTTCGCGCAACTGGAACCGGTCGCGGCCGCGCTCGCCGCCGAGGCGCGCGCGCGCGACGACCTCGCCGCCGCCGAAGCGATGCGCGGCGACCCGGAACTGGCCGAACTCGCGGAAGAGGAGATTTCCACGGCGCGTTCGCGCCTGCAGGAACTCGAGGCCGAACTGCTCGCGCAACTGGTGCCGAAGGACGCGCGCGACGACGGCGGGCTGTACCTCGAGGTGCGCGCGGGCACCGGCGGCGACGAGGCCGCGATCTTCGCCGGCGACCTGCTGCGCATGTACGCGCGCTACGCCGAACGCCAGGGTTGGCGCGTGGACATCGAATCGGCCAATCCCGGCGAACACGGCGGCTACAAGGAAGCGGTCGCGCGCATCGAAGGACGCGGCGCGTATTCGCGGCTGAAGTTCGAATCGGGCACGCACCGCGTGCAGCGCGTACCGGAAACCGAATCGCAGGGCCGTATCCACACCTCGGCCGCGACCGTGGCGATCATCCCGGAAGAGACCGGCGATATCGACATCGAGATCAATCCCGCCGACCTCAAGGTCGATACCTTCCGTTCCTCCGGCGCCGGCGGCCAGCACGTCAACAAGACCGAATCGGCGATCCGCATCACCCACGTGCCGAGCGGCGTGGTGGTGGAATCGCAGACCGAGCGCAGCCAGCACGCCAACCGCGACAAGGCGATGAAGCGGCTGAAGGCGATGCTGGTCGAAGCCGAAACCGAACGCCGCCAGGCCGCGCAGGCCGCCTCGCGCAAGCTGCAGGTCGGCAGCGGCGACCGCAGCCAGCGCATCCGCACCTACAACTATCCGCAGGGCCGCATCACCGACCACCGCGTCGATGGCCTCACCCTGTACGACCTGCCGAACGTGATGGAAGGCGCGCTCGACGCGCTGGTCGAACGCCTCGCGCACGAGCACCAGGCCGACGAGCTGGCGCGGCTGACCGGGGAATCGCCATGAACGCATTCGCGATCCACCGCGCGACCGATGCCGACATCGCCCGCGTCGCGCCGCTGTTCGACGCCTACCGCTCGTTCTACGGCCAGCCGCCGGATATCGCGCGCGCCGACGCCTTCCTGCGCGAACGCCTCGCGCGCGGCGAATCGGCGCTGCTCCTGGCTGAACGCGACGGCGAGGCGCTCGGCTTCACCCAGCTCTATCCGATGTTCTCCTCGGTGCGAACCGCGCGGCTGTGGCTGCTCAACGACCTGTTCGTCGCCGATTCCGCGCGCCGGCAGGGCGTGGCGCGCGGATTGCTCGACGCCGCGGCCGCGTTCGCGCGCGAACAGGGCGCGGCCGGCCTCATGCTCGAAACCGGCCGCGACAACCATCCGGCGCGCGCGCTGTACCGTGCCGCCGGCTGGAACGAGGACGCTTCGCAGTGGTATTCGCTGCATCTGGGGTAGGCTAGGCGCATGACCGCCGTCGCCGAATTCCAACCGCTGTCCCTGTGCGTGCTGACCGTGTCCGACACGCGCACGGCGCAGAACGACACCTCCGGCGACTGGCTGTGCGATGCCTTGCGCGAAGCCGGCCACCGCCTGCACGAACGCGCGATTTCGCGCGACGACCGCTACGCGATGCGCGCCATCGTCTCGCGCTGGATCGCCGACGCCGCGGTCGACGGCGTCATCGTCACCGGCGGCACCGGCTTCACCGGCCGCGATTCCACCCCCGAGGCGCTGCTGCCGCTGCTGGACAAGGAGATGCCCGGCTTCGGCGAGCTGTTCCGCGCGATCAGCTTCGACGAGATCGGCACCAGCACGCTGCAGTCGCGCGCATTCGCCGGGCTGGCGAACGCCACCTTCGTGTTCGCCCTGCCCGGCTCGACCTCGGCCTGCCGCACCGCGTGGGAGAAGATCATCTCCGCGCAACTGGATGCGCGCACCAAGCCCTGCAACCTCGCCCATCTGAAGCCGCGCCTGAAGGAGTAAGCGATGTCGATCGACACCACGCTGCGCCTGCTGACCCGGGCGACGGGAATGACCGTCGCCGACCTCGCCACCGCGATTCCCAAGGCCGGCGTGAACACCGTCAGCGCCTGGCTGAAGGGCGACAAGGTGCCCGGGAAGGAACAGATCGACGCGCTCGCGCGCACTTTCGGCGTTCCGGCCGGCGCGCTGCTGGGCGAACTGGCGAGCACGCTCGATCCGGCGCGGACCAAGGGCGAACACGAGCTGCTCGCCGCCTATCGCGGGCTCAATCCGCGCCAGCAGGGCGCGCTGCTCGAGGTCGCGCGCAGCATGCGGCCGAAGGCGTCGCGCAAGTGAGCAAGCTCAAGCGCAAGCATTACGAAAAGCTGCTGGCGCCGATGCAGCTGGAACTCGCGCGCATGGCGCAGTGGGTGCAGCATGAAGGCAAGCGCGTGGTCGTGGTGTTCGAAGGCCGCGACACCGCCGGCAAGGGCGGCGCGATCGACGCGGTCCGCGAGCACCTCAATCCGCGCCAGTGCCGTGTGGCCGCGCTGCCCAGGCCGGACGAGCGCGAGAAGACCGAGTGGTATTTCCAGCGCTACGCGGCGCAATTGCCCGCCGCCGGCGAAATCCTGCTGTTCGACCGCAGCTGGTACAACCGCGCCGGCGTGGAGAAGGTGATGGGCTTCGCCAGCGACGCGCAGGTGAAGGCGTTCCTGCAGCAGGCGCCGCAGTTCGAGAAGCAGTTGGTCGACGACGGCATCCTGCTGTTCAAGTACTGGCTGTGCTGCGACCAGGCGCAGCAGGAAAAGCGCTTCGCCGAACGCCTCGACGATCCGCTCAAGGGCTGGAAGCTCTCGCCGATCGACCTCGAGGCGCGCAAGCAGTACGCGGCCTACACCCGCGCGCGCGAGGCGATGCTGAAGGCGACGCACACGAAATTCGCGCCGTGGACGCTGGTGGATTTCAACGACCAGAAGCGCGGCCGGCTCACGCTGATCCGCAACCTGCTCGACCGACTGCCGGACACCTCGGTGCCGGAAACGAAGATCGTGCTGCCGCCGCTGGAAGGCAAGCCGCAGAAGGAACGCTACGGCGTGCTGAAGCCGATCGCTTCGTTCGAAGCATGATCCGTGCTTTTGTGGGAGCGGCTTATAGCCGCGACCTCTTTCCGCCTTCCGCAAGAACCACGTAGGGCGCGCTCTGATGCGCTCACCCGCTCACGTGCGCGTAGACTTTGCGGCGCAATACTGCGATAGCGCTAAATCCGTCCCGCTGACGACTACCCCGCACGAATCGCCAGTTTCAATGCCTTCGCAGTTCACAACTGCATGCCTTTCGCGTCTCGATCCATTCAACATAGACATGCGAGACGACGTGTTGTTTCCATGTGCCCGTCGTCGCCATTGCCCCCACCTCCGGTCTGGACGTTGTCGATACGAACCAGGCTCGCCCCAAGCATGAACGGAAGCGTCAGCACGATCGACGTGGGGCCATTCGTTTCACCGATCTCTGCTCTCGCCGAACCCTTGGCCAGCCTCGCCAACCTCCGCATCGCTGCGTTCGACGGTCTGGACCCTCGCCATCGGCGGCCCGACGTGGAGCCAGCGTTCCAGCGCATCCAGCGCGCGCTCGTCGCCTTCGGCCAGCACTTCGACGCGGCCATCCGGCAAGTTCTTCGCGTAACCGCGCAATCCCAGCTTCAGCGCCTGCTCGCGGGTCGAGGCGCGGAAGCACACGCCCTGCACCTTGCCGCCCACCAGGAAACGCGCCGCCGGCATCGCCTCAACCCGCGGCCTTCGGCAGCGCCGGCCCGCCGGCCTTGGCGATGGCCTCGTCGATGTCCTTTGCCGTGATCGGGCCGAGGAAATGCTTGGCCACCTTGCCGTCGGGCGCGATCAGGTAGGTCGTCGGCAGGCCGCGCGGCGCGGCGAAATCGCTGGGCGGGTCGTACACGTCCACGATCGCGATCGGATACACCACCGGATGCTGCTTGAGGAAGGCCTTCAGCGCGTCGGGTTCGATGTCCTCGTAATCGAGGCCGATCACCTCGACGTGGTCGCGCATCGCATCGAGCGCGGACAGTTCCGGCATTTCCTTCAGGCACGGCCCGCACCAGGTCGCCCAGAAATTCACCACCACCCACTGGCCTTTCTGCGCGGCGAGGTCCCAGTCCTTGCCGTCGACGGTGGCGAGCTTGAGCGTCGGGAACTCCACGTCCGCCGGCGCCTTCGCGGGCTTCGCGGCCGTGGCGGCGGGCGCCTGCGGTTTCGGCGCCGGTTGCGGCTGCTCGCGCTTGCATCCGGCGAAGGCGAACGCGGCGAACAGCAGCGGCAAGGTCAGGCGGAACGCGTTCGAACGGGTCATTTCGGAATCTCGTCGTAGAGGGAGGAAACCTTGCGCTTGAGCAGTTCGCGCAGCGGCATGCGCAACTGGTCCAGCGCATCGCTCGCGGCGATGCCGAGCGCATCGTCGCGGCACGGCAGGTGCGCCTCGACCACCGGCACGCGCAGGCCGCAGGCTTCGTAGAGCTCGCCGAGGGCGACGTCGTCCAGGTCGCGCGAAAGCAGCCATTCGCCGGATTCGGCGCGGCTCAGCAAGCCGATCTCGCACAACTCGCCGAGGAATTCCTGCACCAGCGCATCGGTGAGCATCGGTTCCAGCCGCTGCAGTTCGTCGCTGTGCAGGCCGCGGCCCTGCTGCCGGTATTCGGCGAAGCGCCCGAGCATGCGCAGCAGGCCGTACAGCTCGTAGCCGACCGGCAGGCGCATCGCCGCCGGCTGGTAGCGGAACGCGGACATCGACGCGGCGAACGAGGCGCCGAACAGGATCGTGGTCCAGCCGAGGAAGATCCACAGCAGCAGCACCGGCGCCGCGGCGAACGCCCCGTAGATCTTCTGGTAGGAGTTGAAGCTGCCCAGGTACAGGCCGATGCCCCACTTCATCAGTTCGAACAACACCACCGACAGCGCCGCGCCCGCGAACGCGTGGCGCCACTGCACGGTGCGGTGCGGCACGACCTTGAAGATCGCGGCGAAGGCGAACAGTTCGATCGCCATCGGCGCGAGCCGCAGCATCAGGCTTTCCAGCCAGCGCCCGGGCGCGGTCTCGAAGATCGCCAGCGCGAAGAAGCGTGTGGACAGCGCGAGGCTGGCGGTCGCGACCAGGCCGCCGAGCGTGAGCACCGTCCAGTACACGAGGAAACGCCCGAGCTTGGGCCGCGCGGTCCTGACCCGCCAGATGCGGTTGAAGGTGGCCTCGACGCTGTGCAGGGTGATCAGCAACGACACGATCAACGCGATCACGCCGGCGGTGGTCAACTTCCCGGCGTTCTCGGTCACCGTCTCCAGCTTGCCCTTGAGGCTGTCCGCGGCGCTCGGCACGAAGTTGGCGAAGATGTAATCGGTGAGCGCGCCGGTCCATTCCTTGAACGCCGGGAACGCCGACAGCACGCCGAACACCACCAGCGACAGCGGCACCAGCGCGAACACCGTGGTGTAGGACAGCGCGCCGGCGGCCTCGAACAGGCGGTCGTCGAGGAAGCGCTTGGCCAGGAAGCGGAAAAACGACTTGGTCCGCGCCGGGTCGCGCAGCCGGTCGCCCCAGCGGTAGAGGGAATCCAGTGGTTCCATCGGGCAAAGCCTAACCGATGCCCACCGCATGGCCTATCCTTCCGAAAACCTGCTGTTGCCCGTCATTCCCGCGAAAGCGGGAATCGCTCTGCCCCTTGTGACCCGGGAGCGATCCCCGCCTGCGCGGGGCTGACGGCAGCGCGCGATGGAGGACGCGATGCCCGAGATCCTGGTGCTCTACTACAGCCGCGGCGGTTCGGTGGCGCGGCTCGCGCGCCACATCGCGCGCGGCGTCGGCGAGGTCGAAGGCATGGCCGCGCGCCTGCGCACGGTGCCGCCGGTGGCGCCGACGACCGAGGTCGCCGCCCCGCCCGAGCCCGAGGACGGCGCGCCCTACGTCGACAGGCGCGACCTCGCCGAATGCGCGGGCCTGCTGCTCGGCAGCCCCACCCGCTTCGGCAACATGGCCGCGCCGATGAAGCACTTCATCGATTCGCTCGGCGCGGAATGGGCCAGCGGCGCGCTGGTCGGCAAGCCCGCGGGCGCGTTCACCTCCACCGCGACCATGCACGGCGGCCAGGAATCGACCCTGCTCACCATGCTGGTGCCGCTGCTGCACCACGGCTGCGTGATCGCGGGCATCCCCTTCACCGAAGCCGCGCTCAACACCACCCGCAGCGGCGGCACGCCCTACGGCGCCAGCCACGTCGCCGGCGCGAACGACGAACCGCAGCCGACCGACGAGGAAGCGCTGCTCGCGCGCGCGCTCGGCCGGCGGGTGGCGATGCTGGCGGCGAAGCTTTCGGCATGAACGCGCGCAACGTGCTGGTCGTCGCGCTGCTGCTGCTGGCCGCGCTGTACGCGTCCTGGTTCGCGCGCGACGCGCATGTGGTCGCCGCGTGGCTGGTGTTCGCGCTGCCGCCGGCGCTGTGCGCGATCGCGGTCGCGACCGGCCGGCGCACCGCCGCGTTCTGGTCCGGCGTGTTCGCGCTCGCCTGGTTCTCGCATGCGGTGATGGTCGCCTGGACGCGGCCGCCGGAGCGCGTGTTCGCGTGCTCGGCGCTCGCGCTCTCGCTGCTCGTGGTGTTTGCCGCCAGCGTACCGGGCCTGCGCGCGCGGTTCTCGCGCAAACGCTGATGCACACGGACGATCCGCGCATGGCCGGCCTGGCGCCGGATGCGGTGGCCGCGCTGCAGGCCGCCGCGCGCGCGATCCGCGACAACCGGCTCGACGAAGCCGACCGCCTGTTCGCCGGCGTGCGCGCACAAGCGCCGGCGCATGCCGAAGCGCTGCGCATCGGCGCGATCCTGCGCCTGCGCCAGCAACGCGCGGGCGATGCGGCGGCATTGCTGCGCGAAGCGCTGGCCGCGCATCCGGACGACGCCCTGCTGCACGCCGACCTCGGCACCGCATCGATGGCGAACGGCGATCGCGACGGCGCCTTCGCCCATTGGCGGCGTGCCTGCGAACTCGCGCCGGGGCAGCCGATGCCCTGGTTCAACCTCGGCCGCAACCTGCAACTGGCCGGCGAGAGCGAAGCCGCGCTCGATGCGCTGCAGCGCTGCCGCGCGCTCGCGCCGGAGTTCCTGCCCGCGCACATCCTCGCCGGCGACGCGCTGCTGCACCTCGGCCGCCTCGACGCGTCGGCGGACGCCTACCGCGCCGCGCTGCGCCTGCATCCCGCCTGCGGCGACGCGTGGCGCGGCTTGGCGAACATCAAGAGCCGGCCGCTGTCGGGCGAGGACTGCGCCGCGCTACGCACGCAGCTCGCGCGCCACGACCTCGGCGAGGAAGACCGCATCGCCATGAGCTTCGCGCTCGGCGCCGGCGAAGAGGCGCTCGGCAACCTCGATGCCGCATTCGCCGCGCTGGGCGATGCCAACGCGCGCCTGCACCGGCGCGCGCCGTGGAGCCGCGCCGCGTTCGAAGGCTTCGTCGACGCCATGCTCGCCGCGACGGCTTCCCTGCCCGCGCCGCGCGACCCGCGGCTCGGCCACGAGGCGATCTTCATCGTCGGCATGCAGCGCTCGGGTTCGACCCTGTTCGAGCAGATCCTCGCCGCGCACCCGCAGGTCGAAGGCGCGAGCGAATTGCCCGACCTCGGCGACGTGATCCAGGCCGAGTCCAGGCGCCGCGGGAAACCGTTCCCGCAATGGGTGGCGGACGCGGACGCCGACGACTGGCAGCGCCTCGGCGGCGACTACCTGCGCCGCACCGCGCGCTGGCGCGCCGCGAAACCGCGCTTCACCGACAAGATGCCGGAGAACTGGAAACTCGCCGGCGTGCTGCGCGCCATGCTGCCGGGCGCGACCGTGCTCGAAACCCGGCGCGATCCGCTGGAAACCGCGTGGTCGTGCTTCCGCCAGCCGTTCTACCAGCTGCCGCATTTTTCCTGCGACTTCGCCGACATCGCCGCCTGCCTGTGCGGTTGCGAACAGGCGATGGACGCGATCCGCGCGCGCGATCCGGCGCGCATCCGGCTGCTGCGCTACGAACGCCTCCAGGCCGAACCCGAGGTCGTCGTCCGCGACCTGCTCGACGCCTGCGGCCTGGCCTTCGACCCGGCCTGCCTCGACTTCCACCGCGCCTCGCGCAGCGTCCGCACCGCCAGCGCGGCGCAGGTGCGGCAACCGCTGCGCGGCGACACCGCGCGCGCCGGCGGCTACGGCGCACGGCTCGATCCCCTGCGCGCGGCGCTGGGGCTGCCGCCGGCCTGAACCGGCCTGCAATTTGCGCGACAATGCGCGCATGGACAACCTGCTCATCGTCACCACCGGCGGCACCATCGACAAGGTGTACTTCGACGACAAGTCGGACTACCAGGTCGGCGAGCCGCAGATCGGCCGCATCCTCGAGGAACTCGGCGTCGCGTTCCGCTTCCGCGTGATCCCGCTGATCCGCAAGGATTCGCTGCACATCGGCGCCGCCGACCGCGAACTGCTGCGCGCGACCATCGCCGCGCAGGACGAAGGCCACGTGCTCGTCACCCACGGCACCGACACCATGGTCGAGACCGCGAAGGTGCTCGCGACCATTCCCGGCAAGACCATCGTGCTCACCGGTGCGTTGAACCCGGCGCGCTTCCGCGGCTCCGACGCCGAGTTCAACATCGGCACCGCGGTCGGCGCGGTGCAGTCGCTGCCGCCGGGCGTCTACATCGCCATGAACGGCCGCATCTGGGATCCGGCGAAGGTGCGCAAGAACGTGGACGCCAATCGTTTCGAGGCGCTTTGACCACATAGAACGAACCCCGGGCAAGCCGGGGTTCGTGTCGCTCAGGCCGAGACAGTGATCGGTCTCGCCAGGAAGTCGGAGCCCGTATCAGGCACCAACGTCGTCGGGATAGACCAGGCGCACGCCCGTGATCGCGACGCCGCTCGGCACATTGCAGGTGACCGAGTTGGCGAATCCGGAAAAATTATCCAGATCAGCCGACGCCCACGAGATGGAACCACCCATGCTGCTGATAGAGCCGACCTTCGTACTGAAGAATGGGCTGTCGCCCGTACTCTGGCGGGTGACCGCCGTGCAGCTGACGTTACGGGTAATGCCGTCGAAGGCGGTGAGCTGTACCTGCAGCAACGTCGCGGTTGCGGACCCGACCGCGAAATATGCGGTGCCGCAGATGATGAACGTACCGGTCGTGCCTTCGTTGCGAAAGCCGGTCGCACGCGGCCGGACTGCGGTATCGATCGTGGGCAACGAAAGTTGGCACGCAGTGGAAGGATCGATGAACATGTTCTTGGAAATGGTGACCGCCTGGGCGGGCTGGACCATGCCTAGGGCAGTGCCGAGGAAAGCGGTCGCCACCGCCAAGTATTTCGCATTCATTATCCAGACTCCCGAGTCGATGGAATGGCCAGGATTGGCCACCTCGATCGGATTAACGCGAACCCCGCCTGCGGACGGCCAAGCCATCGGCCACGGCCGTGACCGATGGTTGCCCCAGCGCCTGTGTGTCATGAACGGCCGCATCCGGGATCCGGCGAAAGTGCGCAAGAACGTGGACGCCAATCGTTTCGAGGCGATGGGCTGAGTTCGATTGCAAACAAAACCCCGGCCGTAGCCGGGGCTCTTCTGCCACAAGGGAACGCCGTTACTTGCCTGCGCCAGCAGGCGGTTTACGGCTGGCGAACAGACGCATCTGCGTGCTGCCGTCCGGGGCCTTCACGAACACCGGCTGCGAGGTGGTCACGTAATTCGCGCCCATCAGGGTCACGTACAGCACCGCCCAATCGGAGGCGTCGCTGGAACTGCGGAAATTGGCGACGATGCGGCAGGTGTCGCGGCGGCATTGCACGTCCGGATCCTTCGGCACGATTTCGGCCGCGGCCAACTGCTTGTCGGTCATGCCCTTGAGCATGTCGTCCTCGACCTTGGACGCGGCTGGGTCGGCAGGTTCCTGCGAGAAGCGCGATTCGAAGGTGCGCAGGCGCGCCTGGTTCTGCGCTTCGGCCTGCTCCGGGGACATCATCTGCCCGCCCATCGCGGACCCCAGCGGACCGTTCGCGCCGCCCATCCCGGCGGGCATGCCCGGCATCGGGCTGGCGCCCGGTTGCGGGCGCGAGCCCTGGTTGCGTGATTCGAGCGCATCCAGCCGCGACATCAGCTGCTGCATGTCGGGATCGTGCCCGCCATTGCCGCGGCCGGCGACGAGCCAGGTGATGGCCACCAGCGCCACAGCGCAGGCGATGCCCGCGACGATCCACGCAGCGGGAATGGTGGGACGGGAAGCGTTCGGTTCTTGCATGGCGGCCTCGAATGCGGCGAAAGGAATGGAATTGCAGGAATCGTATGCTCGACTTTACGCAATTCGGGCGCGGAAGCGGTCATCCCGGAAAAAAAGAACCCCGGCCGAAGCCGGGGTTCGATGCGAAACGCGGTGTCGTTCGCCGCTTAGCGCCGGCGCACACCGATCTTGGCGGTCTTGGTGCTGCTCAAGCCACCGGAGTCGGTCACCGTCTCGGTCACCGTGTACCGGCCCGGGGCCGCGTAGGTGTGGCTCGGGTTGGTCGCGGTCGAGGTCGATCCGTCGCCGAAGTTCCAGGAGTGGCTGGAGATGTTGTTCTGCGCGTCGGTCGAGGTATCGGTGAAGCTCACCACCAGCTTGTTCTTGCTGAAGGTGAAGTTCGCGACCGGCGCGGTGTTGCCGCCGCCCGAGCAGCTCACGCCGACCGCGGCGAACGCCGCGGTGACGTCGGCCTTGTTGTAGCCGAGGTCGGTGGCCGCGGTTTCGACGCCGCAGGCGCCCTGGTTGAAATCCGTGCTCGCCGTCCAGTAGTTGGCATTGGCTCGCGCCATGGCCTTGAACGCCTTCGGTGTATCCCAGCCCGGGGTCTTGGCCAGCAGGCAGAAGGCCTTGTTGTAGATGCCCGAGCTGTAATGCACGTCCATGCCGTTGCGGTAGTTGGCAGCATTGTCGATCGAAATGCCGTCCTGGGGCGGGTTGCACATGTAGCGCAGCGCCTGGCCCGCCGCACCCTTGAAGATCTCCTCGCCGACCAGGAAGTCGTTGCTGCCCTTGAAGTAGTACTCGGTCGCCTCGCCGCCCATGTCGGAGAAGGCTTCGTTGATGCCGCCGGACTTGCCCGAGTAGGTCAGGTTCGAGTGCTGCTGGGTGTACCCATGAGAAACCTCGTGGCCGCCGACGTCGGCGCTGACCAGCGGGTAGAACGTGCTGGCGCCGTCGCCGAAGGTCATCGTCGAGCCGTCCCAGAACGCATTCTCGTAGTTGTTGCCGTAGTGCACGCGCATCACCAGCTGGAACGTCAGCGCGTCCGCACCGGTGTAGGCGTTGTACATGTTCTGGATCACGCTGCCGAAGTAATGGGCGTCGTTCAGCGGCGAGTAGCCGCCGTTGATGCTGTCGCCGGTATGGCGCGGGCAGGTGTAGGAGAACGCGGTCGTGCCGGAGGTGCCGTGGTTGAGGTCGACCGTCTTGACCTCGACGTTGTTCATCGTGCAGGTGCTGCCCGAAACCGCGACATCCATGAAGCCGTAGTCGGTGCCGTATTCGTACTGGCCGGTCTTCTGGTTGCCGCCGGGGCCGGTGCCGATCAGGTCGGTGGTCAGGCCTTCCCACTTCTTCAGCACCTTGCCGCTGTCCGCGTCCACGATCACGAACGGACGCGTCGGGTGGCCCTGCGTGGCCGTATCCGCGAAGAAGTTCACCACGTACGCCTTGTGCGCGTGGCCGGCGTCGTCGACGTAGATCATCAGATCGGAATGTTCGTTGCGCGTCACCATCGCGCCCAGCTGGTTGCCCAGCGCGGCCTGCTTGGCGATCGCCAGCGCCTGGCCCTTGAACACGCGCGAGGGCGCGGTCGAGATTTCCGAAGCCAGCCCGGTCACCTGGCGGCCGAACAGCGTGCGCAGCTTGCCGCTGCTCGCGTCCTCGCTGACCACGATGCTCTCGCCGAACACCGGAATGCCGCGGAAGGTCTGCTGGTAGCGGGTGTTGGTCACCCCGTGATCGCTGTTGCGACGCATCAGCACCAGGCGGGTATCGGCATCGGCGCCGATCAGCTGTTCATGGCGGCTATGCGCCATCGCCGGCACGCCCTTGGCGGCGACGAGGCTGTTGTAGTTCGCCTGCAGCTGCGACAGGTTCGCGGTGTGCAGGTCCTGGCGGCCGGCCGCCATCGCGGCGGGCGCGAGGCAGGCAAGGGTCACGGCAACGGCCAGCGCACGCGGACGCGCGCCCGAAAGCATGGAATGCGACATTCTGACTTCCCTCAAGGTGGGTGGGGTTGTTGTGAAACCGGACAAGCTGCCCTGCCGAGATCTTCGGCGGCAGCACTGGCCGGGGGACAAATGAACGCTGACCTAGAACGTCCGGTTCTGACGCTAAGCGGCGTTCCGCCCGGGCCACAAGTTGCAGTGCAGCAAAAAACCGTGATGGCCGTGGAAACAATTACTTACAGCCCGTCACGGTCCAAGCTGAATGCCTATTCACTTTTCGAACTGCGCCGAACTTTGCAGGACTTGGCGAAATCCCTCCATCGCCCGACTCCCATCGCCGGCAATAAAAAGACCCCGGCCGAAGCCGGGGTCCGAAGTGACGCATCGATCGGACAGCGGATCGATCAGTTGCTGGTGCCCTTCAGGCTGACGCCCGAGTAAGCCGCATAAGCACGAACCGCGACGTAGTAGGTCGTGTTCGCCGTGGGCGTGAAGGTGCAGGTTTCGCTGTTGCCCGACAGGTACGGACGGCAGTTGTAGCTGGTGGTGGTCGGGGCCGAGCCGGCGCGGACATAGAGATCCGCATCGCCGGTGCCGCCCGAGATCGTGAACGTCACCGTGTGCCCGGCCGTCACCGGCATGGTGTAGGTCGAGGACCACGCGCTCTTCGCCACCGAAGGCAGGGCGACCGCCGTGCCGCTGCACAGCACCGTGCCGCCGCAGCTGCCGCCACCGCCGCTCACCGTCACCGAAGCGGACTTGCTGCTGCTCAGGCCGCCGGCATCGGTCACCGTCTCCGTCACCGTGTACGTGCCGCTGGCAGCGTAGGTGTGGCTCGGGCTGGTGGTGGTCGAGGTCGAACCGTCGCCGAAGTTCCAGGAACGGCTGGAGATGTTGTTCTCCGCGTCGGTCGAGGTATCGGTGAAGGTCGCGGTCAGGCCGCTGGTGGTGAAGGTGAAGTTCGCGGTCGGGGCGGTGTTGCTGCCCGCGGCGGTGTAGCTGCCGGTCAGGCTGACGCCGGAGAACGCCGAGTATCCCTTCAGGTTCACGTAGTAGGTGCCGGCCTGCGCAGTGGCGATCGTGCAGGTTTCGGCATTGCCGGAAACGTACGGGCGGCAGTCATAGGACGTGTCGGTCGGCGCGCTGCCGAACTTCACATACATGTCGGCATCGCCGGAGCCGCCGGACATCACGAACTTCAGGTTGCTGGCACCGGCCGGCACGGCCAGGGTGAACTTGAGGTAGGCGCCGGTCGCGGCCGAGAGGCCGGTCTGGGCCACGCCGTTGCTCAGGGCGACCGTAGTACCGCCGCCGCCACCACCGCCCGAGCAGCTCACGCCGACCGCGGTGAACGCCGCGGTGACGTCGGCCTTGGTGTAGCCGAGGTCGGTGGCCGCGGTTTCGACGCCGCAGGCGCCCTGGTTGAAGGTGCTGCTCGCGGTCCAGTAGTTGGCGTTGGCGCGGGCGAACACCGCGAACGCCTTCGGCGTGGTCCAGCCCGAGGTCTTGGCCAGGGTGCAGAACGCCTTGTTGTACACGCCCGAGCTGTAGTGCACGTCGAGCGAGCTGGTGTAGTCCGCGGCGTTGTCGATCGAACCGCCGTCTTGGGTCGGGTTGCACATGTAGCGCAGCGCCTGGCCCGACGCGCCCTTGAAGATCTCCTCGCCCACCAGGAAGTCGTTGCTGCCCTTCCAGTAGAACTCGGTCGCCTCGCCGCCCATGTCGGAGAAGGCTTCGTTCATGCCGCCGGACATGCCCGAGTAGGTCAGGTTCGAGTGCTGCTCGGTGAAGCCGTGCGAGACCTCGTGGCCGGCGACGTCGGCGCTGACCAGCGGGTAGAACGTGCTGGCGCCGTCGCCGAAGTTCATCGTCGAGCCGTCCCAGAACGCGTTCTCGTAGCTGGTCTTGTAATGCACGCGCATCACCAGCTGGAAGCTGAGCGCGTTCATGCCGGTGTAGGCCGGGTACATGTTGGTGATCACGCCGCCGAACTGGAAGGCGTCGTTGATCGGCGAATAGCCGCCGTTGATGGTCTTGTAGGTGTTGCGCGGGCAGGTGTAGGCGTAGGCCGTGGTGCCGCTGGTGCCGCCGTTGAGGTTCACCGCCTTCACGTTGGCGTTGTTCATCGTGCAGGTGGTGCCGGACTGGGCGACGTCCATGAAGCCGTAGATGCCGCCCGAGCCCCATTCGTACTGGCCGGTCTTGGTGTTGCCGCCAGGGCCGGTGCCGACCAGCGCCGTGGTCAGGCCTTCCCACTTCTTCAGCACCTTGCCGCTGTCCGCATCCACGATCACGAACGGACGCGTCGGCTTGCCGCCCACGCGCGCGTCGGCGAAGAAGTTGACGACGTAGGCCTTGTGCGCGTGCCCGGCATCGTCGACGTAGATCATCAGCTCCGACTTCTCGTTGCGCGTCACCATCGCGCCCAGCTGGTTGCCCAGCGCGGCCTGCTTGGCGATCGCCAGCGCCTGGCCCTTGAACACGCGCGAGGGCGCGGTCGAGATTTCCGAAGCCAGCCCGGTCACCTGGCGGCCGAACAGCGTGCGCAGCTTGCCGCTGCTCGCGTCCTCGCTGACCACGATGCTTTCGCCGAACACCGGAATGCCACGGAAGGTCTGCTGGTAACGGGTGTTGCGCACGCCGTGGTCCGAGTAGCGCCCGATGAGCACGAGGCGGGTATCGGCATCGGCGCCGATCAGCTGCTCGTGGCGGCTATGCGCCATGGTCGGCACGCCCTTGGCGGCGATGAGGCTGTTGTAGTTCGCCTGCAGCTGCGACAGGTTCGCGGTGTGCAGGTCCTGGCGGCCGGCCGCCATCGCGGCGGGCGCGAGGCAGGCGAGAGTCACGGCAACCGCCAGCGCACGCGGACGCGCGCCCGAAAGCATGTGGTGCGACATTCTGGACTTCCCCCGAAGTAATGGATGGGCAGATTGAGTTGAAACGCCCTTACCCGTCCTGGCCCGTAGAGGCCGGATGCCGGGGAAGAGCGAAGGCCGGACGCGTGACACATTGCGTCCGTTCCTGACGCTAGGGGGCTAGGCCGATCGTCACAAGCTGCGTTGCAGCAAATATGCGCATACGCTTTCGAATCAATGACTTGGAGAATACGCCAAGCCAGATTCATTTCGCATTCAGATCGAGACTGCGCGAAACGAGGAAATGCGCCGTGATTGGAACCGTTTTCAGAACATTCCCGTCTCGAGGCGCGCGGCCTCGGACATCATCTCGCGCGTCCACGGCGGATCGAACACGAGTTCGACATCGGCCTCGGCGACGGTCGGGATCATTTCCAGCTTGCTGCGCACGTCGTCGACGAGGATTTCGCCCATGCCGCAACCGGGCGCGGTCAGCGTCATGCGCACCTCGACCAGCCGCTTTCCGGCTTGTTCGGGGCTGGGTTTCACTTCCGCCGAATACACCAGGCCCAGGTCGACGACGTTGATCGGGATCTCCGGATCGAAGCAGGTGCGCAACTGCTTCCACACCAGCCGCTCGACGTCCTCGTCGCCCGCGCCGTCCGGCAGTTCGATCTCCAGCGGCGGTTCCTTGCCGATCGCGTCGGCATCGCGGCCGGCGATGCGGAACAGGTTGCCTTCGACGAACACGGTCCAACTGCCGCCCAAGGCCTGGGTGATGTAGCCGATGCTGCCTGCGGGCAAGGTGACGTTCTCGCCCTGCGGCACCATCACCGCCGGGCAATCGCGCTCGAAGCGCACCGGTTCGCTGCTGCGGGAATACATGCGGGGAACATGGGGACGGGCGCGCGCGGCGCCAAGGCGCGTATTTTAGCCGCGCGCCGACGCTATCCTGTGCGCACGATGCAGGTTCCCGCCGCAGGCCGCCCCCTTTCGCCCCTTTCGCTCGGCCTGTTGCTGCTCGCCAGCGCGGGCATCGCGGCCGCATGGGCGCTGCTGGCGCTGGTCACCGGCCGCCAGTGCAGCTGGATGGCGCTGGCGGCGGCGATCGATGCGGTCGTGGTGCTGCGCCTGGCCCGGGTGCGTCCCGGCATGGCGCGCGCCGGCGCGGCGCTGGCGTCGACGGCGCTGGCGACCGCGCTCGCCAACTGGTGGATCGCCGCCGGCGAGATCGGCCGCAGCCTGGGCCTGATGCCGTGGGACTCGAGCCTGCGCCTAGGCCCCGACTATGCCTGGACGCTGGCGACGCTCGCCAACAACCATCCCGCCGACCTCGCATGGCTCGCGGCGGCCTTGCTGGCCGCCGCGATCGCGGGACACTGACGGAACCAGCCCGACAGCGCTCGCTGGACGGCGTCAGCTGCCTACGTCTTCCAGACTGTCGGCCCTGCCGGCCACGATGGAGACGTTCGGCGGAAGGACACAGGTGACCGAAAATGCACCGGAAGAAAAGGGAATGGTGGTCGTACCACCAAAATCCGCGGGCGACCATACGAACGAAGTTATAGCGGTCGTACTCGCAACCGATACCGTCTTGGACACGTAGATCGGGTCAACCCCTGAACCGGGAATCGAATTGACCCCCGTACAGGTGACGTCACGCGCGACGCCATCCAGGGACAATAAAAACAGAAAAGCCTGGGAAAACTCGGTTGAGTTGATGAAATACGCGCCGGGCGGTGCATCGAAGGAACAGATCACGAACGAGTTGGTCGTGCCTTCGTTCTTGAAGCCATTGGCGCGCGGGCGGATCTTGGTATCGATGGTCGGCACGCTCAGCGTGCACATGTTCGATCCGGTCTCGATTTGGACGCGAGATTGGGTGACGGCCGAGGCAGGCGCGCTCATGGCAAACCCGGCGGCGGTGAAAATGACAGCGGCAAATGTCGTTCTGTTCATCATCGACTCCTGATCTGGCCCGGGCGGAATTGCCCGCGCCACACAGGTCAGAACGCCGGGCGCGATCGATACCGGCCAGCCTCAATGCCCGCCGTCGAGCGCCTTCAGTTCGCTGACCAGCGCGCTGGCCATCTCGGCGCCGTCGCCGTACAGCATGCGCGTGTTGTCGGCGTAGAACAGCGCGTTCTCGATGCCGGCGAAACCGGTGCCCTTGCCGCGCTTGATGACGATGGTGTTCTTCGAATCCACCACGTTCAGGATCGGCATGCCGTAGATCGGGCTGCCGGGATCGGTCTTCGCCACCGGGTTCACCACGTCGTTCGCGCCGATCACCAGCGACACGTCGGTGTTGGGGAATTCCGGGTTGATGTCGTCCATGTCGGCGATCAGGTCGTAGGGCACGCCGGCCTCGGCCAGCAGCACGTTCATGTGCCCGGGCATGCGGCCCGCGACCGGGTGGATCGCGAACTTCACCTTCACCCCGCGATCCATCAGCCGCTGCGCGAGTTCCCAGATCTTGTGCTGCGCCTGCGCCACCGCCAGGCCGTAGCCGGGCACGATCACCACGCGTTCGGCGTAGGCCATCATCGCGGCGACGTCGGCGGCCTCGATCGGCTTCATCGAACCGGCGATGTCCTGCGCCGCCGCGCCCCCGCCGCCGAAGTTCGAGAACAGCACGTTCTTGATCGAACGGTTCATCGCCTTCGCCATGAGGCGCGTGAGCAGCATGCCGGCCGCGCCGACCATGGTCCCGGCGATGATCAAGGCCTCGTTGCCGAGCACGTAGCCTTCGAACGCGACCGCGAGGCCGGTGAAGGCGTTGTACAGCGAGATCACCACCGGCATGTCCGCGCCGCCGATGGGCAGCGTCATCAGCACGCCGAGCGCGAGCGCGACGACGAAGAACGCGACGATCCACGGCATGGCGAGCGTATGGATCGCCATCGCGCCGCAGACCACGGCCGCGACGAACACCAGCGCGTTGAACCATTGCTGGCCGGGGAAGGTGTAGCGCTTGTCCATGCGCCCGTCGAGCTTGGCCCAGGCGATGATGGAACCGGTCAGCGACACCGCGCCGATCAGCGCGCCGACCACCGCCAGCACCAGCGCGAGCTTCGAAGGCACCGGCTCGCCGCCGGAAAACCGCACCAGCTCGACCGCGCCGATCGCCGCCGCGGAACCGCCGCCCATGCCGTTGAACAGCGCCACCATCTGCGGCATGTCGGTGATCGCCACCTTCTTGCCCCAGGCCCAGTTCAGGCCGACCCCGACCGCGATGGCGGCGAGCATCAGCGCGATGTTGTGCAGGCCGGGCAGGAAGAAGGTCGCGGCCGTCGCGATCAGCATGCCGACGCCGGCCCACTGGATGCCGCTGCGCGCGGTCTTCGGGCTGGCCATGCGCTGCAGGCCGAGCAGGAACAGCGTCGCCGCGACGAAATAACTCAGCTTGACCAGGGCGAGGATGCTCACTTCGCACCCTCCTTCTTGCTGGACTTGAACATGTCCAGCATGCGCTCGGTCACCACGTAGCCGCCGGCGGCGTTGCCCGCGCCCAGCAGCACCGCGACGAAGCCGATCGCCTTCTCCAGCGTGGTGTCGGCGTGGCCGAGCACCACCATCGCGCCGATCAGGACGATGCCGTGGATGAAGTTGGAACCCGACATCAGCGGCGTGTGCAGGATCACCGGCACGCGGGAAATGATCACGTGGCCGGCGATGGCCGCGAGCATGAAGATGTACAGCGCCACGAATCCGTCGCCCATCGCCATTGCCTCCCCAAAGGTCGTTCGCATCATAACCAGCCGCGGGGCCCGCGCCGACGTGTCAACCCGCGCCGCCCTCGGGCGTTGACCCCGGCACGACCCGACCCGAGGCCCGACAATGACCCCCGCCGCCCGCGTTCCGCCGCCGCGCGCCAGGCCCCGCCAGGCGCCGCGCGGCTAAGCTGGAGACCGAGGCATGTGCCCCGATTCCGGCCCGGAGCCGCTCCGCTTGCGCGAACCGCAGACGCTCGATGCGTTCCTGGCCGCGATCGGCCCGCGCGCGTTCCGCTTCGCGGAGGCCGGGTTGCGCCACCGCGAGGACGCGCTGGACGCGGTGCAGGAAGCGATGCTGCGGATGCTGGGCTATCGCGCGCGGCCGGCGGAGGAATGGACGCCGCTGTTCTGGAGCATCCTGCGCAGCCGCATCGTCGACGCGCAGCGGCGACGCACGTTCCGCCTCGGCTGGCTCGGCCAGCGCGATCCGCAGGACGCGCAGCAAGGCCGCGACTGGGCCGACGCCGGGCCCGACCCCTCGCGCAACCACGACGGGCGCGAGGCGTGGTCGAAACTCGCGGCGGCGCTGCGCACGCTGCCGCGCCGGCAGCGCGAGGCCTTCACCCTGCGCGTGCTCGAGGAACTGGACGTCGCCGACACCGCGCGCGCCATGCAATGCAGCGAAGGCTCGGTGAAGACGCATCTGTCGCGCGCCCGCGAGGCGCTGCGCAAGCAATTGGAGGACTGGCAATGAACCGCAACGACGATGCATTCGACGCAGGCCTGCGCGCCACCTGGCGCGAGGCGGTGGATGCCGTGCCGCCGACCCTGGCCCGGCGCCTGCGCCCGGTCGCAACGGAGCCGCGCGCGCCCGCGCGCTGGCCGCTGGGCGCGGCCCTGGCCGCCGCGGCCGTGCTCGCGCTCGCCATCGGCCTGCGTCCACATCCGGCTGGCGCGCCGGAGGCCGTGCCGGCGACGACGGCCGCCACCGCGATCGCGGCCGGCGGCGACGGCAGCCTCACCGCGCCGCTCGACCGCAGCCCCGATTTCTACGCCTGGCTGGCATCGCCCGATGCCGAACGACTGGCGATGGAGTGACCCCATGACGCGTATTCCACATCGATCCGTCGTTCCCGCAAAGGCGGGCAGCTTTTCACGGGGTCTTCAACCGTGTATCCCGCTTCTGCTTTCGCTTTTCCTGGCGATGCCCGTGCTCGCCGCGCGCGCGCAGGACGCGCCGCTGCCCGCGTGGAACCAGCTCAGCGACGCCCAGCGCGACGAACTGATCGCGCCGCTGCGCGACCGCTGGGACCGTTCGCCCGAGGACCGCGCGCACATGCTCGAACGCGCGCAGCGCTGGCGCTCGATGTCGCCCGCCGACCGCAAGGACGCCGAACGCGGGATGCGCCGCTGGGAACGCATGGATCCGGCCCGGCGCGCGCAGATGCAGGTGTTGTTCGACAAGACCCGCGACATGCCGCCCGAACAGCGCCACATGACGTTCGCCCTGTTCCGCGCCCTGCTGCCGCTGGATGCGGCCGGTCGCAAGGCCTTGCTGCAGCAATGGAAGGCGATGACGCCGGCGCAACGCGAGACGTGGATGGAAACGCACGAACCGCCGCACCACGGGCCCGGCGGCAAGCACGGCCCGGGGCCGGGCGAGCGCGGGCCAGGCGCGGACTGAGGTTCAGGCGGCGGCGGATTCCGGCTGCGGGCGCGGCGGCCACACCGTCTTCGCTAGCAGCTCGTCGTTCCAGTCGAAGGACAGCGCGCCGTCCTTGAGCAGCAGCGAGACGAAGTTGAACGCGTTGCGCGCGTACATCTCGCTGGCGTGGACCGCGCCCATCGAGGCTAGGTTCAACGGCCCGGCGATGGTCACGCCGTTCGCGTCGATGGTTTCGCCGGGTCGGGTCAATTCGCAATTGCCACCGGTCTCGGCGGCGAGGTCGACGATCACGCTGCCCGGCTTCATCCCGCCGACCATGGCCGCGCTCACGATCTTCGGCGCCGGGCGTCCCGGCACCGCCGCGGTGCAGACCACCACGTCGACGCCCTTCAGGTGTTCGCCCAGCCGGCGCTGCTGTTCGGCGCGTTCCTCGTCGGTGAGCGCGCGCGCGTAACCGCCCTCGCCCGCGGCGCTGACGCCCAGGTCGAGGAACTTGCCGCCCAGCGATTCGATCTGCTCGCGCGTTTCCGGGCGCACGTCGAAGCCCTCGACCTGCGCGCCCAGGCGCTTGGCGGTGGCGATCGCCTGCAGGCCGGCGACGCCGGCGCCGACCACCAGCACCTTCGACGGGCGGATGGTGCCGGCGGCGGTGGTGAGCATGGGGAAGAAGCGCGGCGCGAGTTGCGCGGCGATCAGCGTCGCCTTGTAGCCGGCCATGCCGGCCTGCGAACTGAGCACGTCCATCGCCTGCGCGCGGGTGGTGCGCGGCAGGCGTTCCAGCGGGAACGCGACGATGCCGCGCGCGCGCATGGCGTCGGCGCGGGCCGGGTCGGCATCGGGCTGCAGCGAACCGACCAGCACCGCGCCCTGCTTCATCGCGCCGATGGCTTCGGCCGAAGGCGGTTGCACGCAGAACACCACGTCCGCCTCGCCGAGCGCGGCGTTCGCGTCGGCGACCAGTTGCGCGCCGGCCTCGGCGAAGGCGTCGTCGACGACGCCGATGCCCGCGCCCGCGCCGCGTTCGACCCGCACCTGCGCGCCCGCCGCGACCAGCTTGCGGCAGGTTTCCGGCGTCAGCGCGAGGCGGCGTTCGCCGGCGGCGCGCTCGCGCGCAACTCCAAGGATGATGGCCATGCATGGCTCCGCGGCGGGGATCGCCGCATCCTAACCAATGCGCGGCGCGCGTGCGCCTCCCCGATCAGGCGGCCGCGGCGGCGAGTTGCCGGCGCACCGCACGCATCGCCTCGTCGAACGGCGAAGCAGCCGGGTTCAGCACCAGGCGCCCGTCGGCGGCGAGGGCCGCCATCTGTTCGGGCGAGGCGACCAGCTGGCGCAGGCCGCGGCGATCGACCAGCAGGCGACGCCCGCTCAGCGGCGAGATCCACGCGAGCTTGACCGAGACTTCGCGCCCGGCCTCGTCGATCAGGCGCAACCAGGCGCCCGGCGCGAGTTCGCGCATGACCGCGGCGACGGCCGTGTCGTAGACCAGCGTGTCGGTGCCGCCCACCAGCCGCAGCGTGGCGTCCTCGCCGTTGTCCTCGGCCACGGCGAGCGGCGCTTCGGCCGCATGCCGCTCCGCGTCCGGGAAGGCCATGGCGCGGGCGAGCCCGGCCAGCCATTCCTGCGCCGTGTTCGGATCCAGGCCGGAACTGCGCGCGCACTGCGCCAGCGCGTCCTCGAGGTTCACCAGGCCCCGCGCCACCGGCCCGCCGGCACCGCGCGCGGCGGCGCCGTCGAGCGCGACCAGGGTGCGCGCGAGCGCCACCACCTGCACGTGCCGCGCCGACTGCCGGCCGTCCCGCAGCAGCACCTGCACCGCGTGGTGCAGCCAGGACCCGGACAGGAACGCACCGACTTCCGCGGTCAGCGGACGCCCGGCGATGGCGGACCGCAACGCTTCGGAGGCTTCCACGCGCGCCTGCTGCAGGCGCTCGCGCCCGTGCAGGGCCTCGGCCGCGCGACGCTCGGCGACTTCGGCGCGGCTGCGCTGCTGCTGCAGCAGGCTTTCGAGTTCGCTCGCGGCCAGCGAAAACACCGCGAGGTCCTCGTTGTATTCGGCGACCACGCGCGTCACCAGCTCGTCGGCGCGATCGAGCAACGCGCGATCCTGCGGGGTCGAGCCGTCGTTGCTCTCGCAGCTGAGCGCGACCGCATCGAGCAGGCGCCGCGCCGGGTGCTCGGGCCGCATGAACAGCAATTCGTCCTGGAACGCGAGGCGGACGTAGGCGATCACCAGCCGCCCCAGCAATTGCCGGCCGCGGTCGGGCAAGGCGTGGATGCTGGAGAACGAGGTGAACAGCAGCGCGACCAGGTCGATCGCGTCTTCCTCGCGGCGCGAGAACCGGGTGTTGCCTGGGTCGATGCCGAAACCGCGCGCCGCCGCGGACAGCTGCGCGCGGATCGCCTCGTCGAGGCGGCCATGGCCGGCCAGCGATTGCGCGAAGCCCGGCACCGGCTCGGATTGCACGGTCGCGGCGATGCCCACCAGCTCCTCGACCTGGAATTCGCGCACGCCGAACGGCAGCAGCGGCGAAACCGCGGCGGATTCGCCGCGCCACGCATGCAGCAACTCGCGCAGGCGCTGGAACTCCACCCGCGTCTCCGCCGGCGCGCGGAAGGTTTCGACGTCGCCGGGGCTCTTCGGCGGCGGCGCGTGGCGCTGCGGATCGACCAGCAGCCCGCCCTGCGCCATCAGGCCGTTGAGCTTGCCGTACAGGTCGCCCAGGCACTGCAGCAGCGCGTGCTCGTATTCCTCGAACAGCAGCGGCCGCAGGCTGTCGGACAGTTCGGCCCCGGCGAAAGCCTGCTGGAAGGCGCCGACCAGGCGCACCGCGCCGATCGGGTTCGAGGCGTTCGCCGCGCCGATGCCCACGCCAAGCTGTTCGAAGCGCTGGTCGAGCGATTCCAGCGGGCGCACGAAATGCCGCGCGACCGTGTCCGCGACGTGCTGCCCGGCGACGTGGAAATCGAGGTCGGATTCCTCGACCAGACCCAGCGCCGACGTGTGCGAATCGCGGCCGGCACGGTTGCGCAGGTCGTCGAAGTTGCGCGCCAGCAGTTCGCGATAGCGCATGACGAAGCTGGCGCTGCGCGCGCGCAGGCCGAGCAGCGCGGCGAGGTCGATGCGGTCCTGGGCGCCGCCGCCGCGGCGGATCCTGTCCTGCAGGCGGGTTTCGATCGGCGCGAACAACTCGCTCGGCAGGTTGCCGAGCTGCTCGACCACGATCCGCTTGAGCTCATCGAGCATGCGCAGTCGCTCGTAGTTGCCGACCAATTCGAAGCCGAGCCGGGGGTTGCTCACGCGTTGTCCGCCTTGGAGACGCGGGGGAAGGCGTCTTCAACCGCAGAATAGTGTCGCGTCGCGTCACGTCCAGCCCTTTAGCGGCGATGTGTGACCACGCTCGCGTTTCATGGCCGCGCCCGGGTTCCGTGCCATGCTCGCAGCATGGATACCGCCCTCGCCTTCCTCGACCGGCGGCGTTCGGTCCCGGCCTCGCAGCTGGGCGAACCCGCCCCCGACCACGCCACCCTGCTGCGCATGCTGCGCTCGGCCGTGCGCGTCCCCGACCACGGCACGCGCGTGCGTTTCCGCTGCCTGCGGATCGCGGGCTACGCGCGCGCGGCGCTGTCCGGGCGCATCGTCGCCCGCGCCCGCGAGCGCAACCCCGCCATCGGCGAAGCCGCGCTGGAGAAGGACCGCATG
>JBGAHT010000088.1:0-4803 GCA_044226035.1 Thermomonas sp.
CAAGTCACCGACGAGAATTGCTACAAACCTCCAATGTCCCAACTCCTGCCTTTCCTCATGCGCGTGGGCAGACACCAGATCACCACCTCAGTGCACATCGCCTACGACGAGAAAGGTTATGTGACGTCGGCGATTTTGAATCGTTCCACGCGAGACAAGGCCTTCGATGCAGCCATCGTCGAATGGGCGAAAGGCATGAAACTCATGCCGGGCGCGGCCGGTGAAGGCGACCTGCCTCTCGACTTCAGCGTCGATCGCTGAAATGCCTCAGCCTCAGCCCTCGACCGAAATCGCCCCGGTCGGGCAGGCCTGCACGGCCTCTTCCACTGCAGCGCGCAGTGCTTCGCCCGGTTCCTCGTCGAGGATGTAGAGGAAACCGTCGTCGCGGACCTCGAACACCTGCGGGCAGGCCTGCATGCAGGCCGCCGTCGAGACGCAGACATCGAAATCGACCTTGATCTTCATGGTTGATTCGCCCTCACCTGTGGGAGCGGCCTCTGGCCGCGATTGCTTTGTAAATCGCGCCAGGGATGGCGCTCCCACAAAAACAAGTCACATCGTCTGCGTCGCCTTGTCGGCGTTGAGCATGCCGGCGAGCAGCGTCTCGATCCGGTTGCGCACCACTTCGCCCTCGTTGCTGTCGGCGAACTGCACGCCGACGCCGGCGGTGCGGTTGCCCTGCGCGCCGGTCGGCGTGACCCACACCACCTTGCCCGGCACCGGCAGGCGTTCGCTCGATTCGGGCAGCGTGAGCAGCACGAACACCTCGTCGCCGAGGAAATAGCGCTTGGGCGTGGGCACGAAGATGCCGCCCTGCTTGAGGAACGGCATGTAGGCGTTGTACAGCCCCGCCTTGTCCTTGAAGGTCAGCGACAGGATGCCCTGTCGTACGCCGGCTGCTCCGCTCATCGTTCCCCGTCCTCCGTCGGCTTCAGGCCTTGGCCTTCGCATTGCCCTGCCCGCCCGCGAGCGGCCAGTCCAGCAGCAGTTCGGCGACCACCAGGTCCGCGCGCACCGTGGTGCGCAGCAGGTCGCGGGCGCGATTGGCGGCGGCGAACCACGTCGCCAGCCTGCGGGTTCGCGCCGGGTCGGTCAAGCGCCCCGCGGCCTCGAGCGCGAGGTCGGCGGCGAAACGCAGGCGCAGCGCGAGCGCGTCGTCGGCGTTCCAGCGTTGCGCGGTGGCGGTCGCGGACGCGCGGCCCTGCGACAGCGCGCGCAGGTCGTCGGCCACGCCGCGGCGCAGGTCGAGGCTGCCGTCGGCCAGCCACTGCGCGGCCAGGCCCGGATGCCCGCGCGCGGCGTCGAGCGCTTCCTCGGCGGATTTCGATTTGTCCTGCGCATGCAGCCAGGCCAGCGCTTCCGCGCGCGGCGGCAGGCGGAATTCCAGCTTCTGGCAACGACTGCGGATGGTCGCGGGCAGGCGCGAGGGATCGGCGGCGATCAGCCACAGGTAGCGGCCGGGCTGCGGTTCCTCCAGCGTCTTCAGCAGCGCGTTGCTCGCCGCGTGGTTGAGCGCATCCGCCGGATCGATCAACGCGACCCGAGATTCGCCGTATTGCGGCGTCAGCGCGAGCTGCGCGCCGAGCTCGCGCATCTGCTCGATCACGAGCTCGCTGCGCATTTTCGGCGGACGCGCCTTCTCGTTCATCACGTAGCCGACGAACAGCGCGTCCGGATGCCCGGGCCGACCGTAAGGCAGCGCGAGCGAACCGTCGGGGCGAACCTCGACCGGATCGGATTGCGAACGCGACTGGTACAGCGCGCAGCTGCGGCAACTGCCGCAGGGTTCCTCGCCGCGCGGCGACAGGCACAGCACGCGCTGCGCGAGTTTCTCCGCGACTTCGCGCTGGCCGAGCCCGGCCGGGCCGCTGAACAGCAATCCGTGCGCGAGGCGGCCGGCGGCAAGGGCTTCGACCGCCTGCGCGTAGGCGCGTTGCTGCCAGGGCGCGAATCCGGGCTTCATGCGGCCTCGCGCATCCACGCGTCCAGCAACGACACGGCTTCGGAAGCGACGTCGGCGGCCGGGCGCGAGGCGTCGAGCACGCGGATACGTTGCGGCTCGGCGGCGGCCCGCGCGAGGTAGGCGGCGCGCACGCGTTCGAAGAATTCGTCGCGCTCGCGTTCGATCCGGTCCGGCGCGAGGTCGCGCCCGCGCGCGCGTTCGCGGCCTTCGTCGACGCCGACGTCGAGCAGCAAGGTGAGTCCCGGACGGATGCCGACCACTTCGCGCTCCAGCGTGGCGATCCATGCGGGATCGAGCCCGCGCCCGCCGCCCTGGTAGGCGTAGCTGGAATCGGTGAAGCGGTCGCACAGCACCCAGGCGCCGCGCTTCAGCGCCGGCAGGATGGTTTCGCGCACGTGCTGCGCGCGCGAGGCGAACATCAGCAGCAGTTCGGCCTGCGGCGACGCCGGTTCGTGCTCGGGATCGAGCAGCAGTGCGCGGATGCGCTCGGCCAGCGGCGTGCCGCCGGGCTCGCGCGTGCACACGACATCGGCGCCGCTCGCCACCAGCGCGTCGCGCAGCGCGCGCAGCACCGTGCTCTTGCCCGCGCCCTCGCCGCCTTCGAGCGTGACCAGGCGCGGCTGCGTTGCGAGCGCGCTCACGGCGGCGTTCCTGCCGGCTTCGCGGTCGATGCCGGCGCGGGCGCGGCGTCGTCCGAGGTCGCGGTGCCCCGCAGCGGCCCCTTCGCCACGCCGGCGCGATAGTGCGCGAGGTAGGCGCGCACGTTGGCCTGGTGCTCGGCGTAGGTCGCGGCGAACAGGCTGCGGCCGCTGCCGTCGCCGCTGGACACGAAATACACGGCATCGCCGGGCGCCGGATGCGTCGCCGCCTGCAGCGCGGCCTTGCCGGGCATCGAGATCGGCGTCGGCGGCAGGCCGGCGATGCGGTAGGTGTTGTAGGGCGTGTCCGCCTGCAGGTCGCGCTTGCGGATGTTGCCGTCGTACTGCGCGCCGAGGCCGTAGACCACGGTCGGGTCGGTTTCCAGGCGCATGCCCTTGGCGAGGCGGTTGACGAACACACCGGCGATGCGCGAACGATCCCCGGCCACGCCGGTTTCCTTCTCGACGATGGAAGCGAGCGTCAGCGCCTCGTCCTGCGATTTCAGCGGCAGGCCCGGCGTGCGCGCCTTCCACGCCTCGTCCAGCGCCTGCTGCATCGCCGCGTGCGCGCGGGCGAGCACGTCGAGGTCGCTGTCGCCGCGGGTGTACAGGTAGGTTTCCGGCAGGAAGCGCCCTTCCGGGTGCTGGCCGGCGAAACCGAGTTCCTTCATCAAGCCGGCGTCATCGAGCGCGGCGGTGTCGTGCCCGAGCGGCTCGGCCCTGGCCAGCGCGGCGCGCAGGTCGCGGATGTTCCAGCCTTCCACGATCGTGAAGCGGTGGCTGATGACCTTGCCGTCGCGCATGCGCAGCAGCAGGTCGCGCGGCGTGGTGCCCGGGCCGAGCGCGTACTCGCCGACCTGAAGGTGGCCGGCGGTGCCGAGCTGGCGCGCGAGCAGGCGCCACTCCACGTCGTGCGCGGGCGATTCGCCGGCGGCATGCAGCTTGCCGAGCACGCTGGCGAAGGAATCCCCGCGCGCGACCACGATGCTGGCATCGGGCTTGGCGCTGGCGAGCGGCGCGTCGGCGAAACCTGCGTAGCGGTCGAACGCCCAGTACGCGGCCGCGCCGAGCAGCAACGCCGACAGCACGAAGATCCATCCGAAGCGGGATTTGCGTTTGCGGCTCAAGCGGGCTCCACGGCGAAGGACGGATGCAGGCGCGACAACTCGGCTTCCGCGGCGGCGATCGCGGGGTGCGATGGCCATTCGCGTGCGCCCAGGCGCGCGACGGCGAGGATACCGCGCACCGCATTGCACAGGAAAACCGCATCGGCGGCTTCGACCTCGGCCGGCGGCAGAATGTGTTCGACCGCATCGAGCGCGGGCAGCAATTTCGCGCGACATACCCCGGCGATGCCGCTTCCGGCGATCGCCGGCGTGGTCCAGCGCCCGTCGATGAACGCGAACAGGTTGGCCGCGGTCGCGCCGACCGCATTCCCGGCGGAATCGAGCATCAGGCCCTCGTCGGCGCCGGCGCGTTCGGCCTCGGCGCGCGCCAATACCTGTTCCAGCCGGTTGCAGTGCTTGATCCCGGCCAACGCCGGCTGCGAGACGGCGCGCGTTGCGCACAGGTGCAGGCGCAGGCCGCGCGCCGGTAGCGCGGGCACGGCATGGCGCGAGACGATCCAGGTCGGCATCGGATTCGGCGGAGGCGCGTAACCGCGCTCGCCCGCGCCACGCGTGACCAGCAGTTTCAACACACCCTCGCCGCCGTCGGCGAACAACGACGCGGCTTCGTCGCGAACGCGCGTTTCGTCCGGCAAGGGAATGCCGAGGCGTTCGGCGCCGAGCCGCAAGCGCGACCAATGCTCGTTCCACCATGGCGCTTCGCCGCGATGCATGCGCAGGGTTTCGAACAGGCCGTCGCCGTAGGCGAGGCCGCGATCGCGTGGGTCGATCGCCGCGACCTCGCCTTCGCCATGGAAAATGCGCGCGTTCAAGAATCGACCCCCAATGCGCGCAACATGCCGCGCGCCTTGGCCCGGGTTTCCTCGAGTTCGCGCCGCGGATCGGAGTCGGCGACGATGCCGGCGCCAGTGCGGAAACGCAGCTGCGCGCCTTCAAGTTCGGCGCTGCGGATCAGGATGTTGAGGTCGAGGTCGCCGTCGCGGTTGAGCCAGCCGAACGCGCCGGTGTAGGCGCCGCGCCCGGTTCCCTCGAGTTCGGCGATGACCTGCATGCAGCGCACCTTCGGGCAGCCGGT
>JBGAHT010000089.1:0-4762 GCA_044226035.1 Thermomonas sp.
GAAAGCCACCCACGCGCGGTGCGAATAGCGCGCGGTTCCCTTATCGCCGAAGCGCAACGCGAGTTTGCGCGCGTCCTCCGCGGTTCCGCCGATGAAGTCGAAGAAGACTGGGAGTTCGCGCAGCAGGTCGGCGGCATCGAGGATGATGTCGATGCCATGGAGCGGGAGGAACGAGCCATAGAAGAGGATTCGGAGCGAGTCGTTCCGCCGTGCAGGCTGGTGGAATGCGGCCGGAGGCTCCACCGCGCCGACCGGCACCACGATGATCTTCGAGGCGGGCACGCCGAATCGCGACTGGAAGTAGCGGGAGTGGGCCTGCGTGTCGGTCAGGATCGCGTCGGCATGCGCCAGCGCGGCACGCTCGAACGGCTTCCATAACGCGGCGAGCAAGCGTCCGGGGGTACCGAGCTTGCGCTCCTCGGCCAAGGCGGCGTAAGGCGACATCATCGCATCGAACACGAACAGCCGTCCGCGGGTGAGGCGACGCACAAGCCATGCGATCTCGTGGCCGCGGAACGCCAGGATATAGATTCCCGGCTTGGATGCGCGTTTCGCCTGCAACAGGTCGTGGATGGCTTCGCGGTATCGCCGAATTCCGCTGGAGCGGTTCATCGCGAGCGCCAGCGAAACCACACCCGTCGAGGCGAGCGCCTGCCTCAGGGCGTAACCGCGAATGTACGACGGTGCGCGATACGCCTGGATCAGGCAGACCCGCAGTTGCGGACGAGCGGGCGGAACGGCGGATGGGTCGGAGACGGGCATCATGTCGGCGGCTGGTGCGACGCTTCGGCGCGGCGCAGGCGTTCTTCCAGTTCGCGCGCCGCGAGTTCGTCGTGCCCGACGCGATCCATGGCGCGGAGCGCCGCGATCTCGGTACGTGCTTCTGCGTAACGACCGAGGGCGATCAGCGCCTTGGCGCGGTTGATGCGATACTGGCCTTCGCCGGGACTCATTTCGATGGCCGATCGCCAGAGCTGCAGGGCTTCATCTGGCCGGCGCAGGACGTTGAGCGCGTAATCGGCCCGGATATTGCGGATCTCCGCGTTTCCGCCATGGCTCAGGACCGCGTCGAAGACGGCGATCATCTCGTGCTGGGGGAAAGCGCAAACACGGTCGCGCGCACATTTGGTCATGCTGGCGATGGCGCTGGTTTCCTGCACGCCGATGGGCCCGCGGCGCAACCTGGCGACCATGTCGTTCCACCACTCGTCGCGGAAGGGCGTATTGCTGCGCGCTGCCAGGATCAGCAGCGCGCTGTGCGGCAGCACGCCGCTGTCCGGCACCGCGCGGGCCTGTTCCAGCGCGCTGAAAGCCTCTGGAAGCAGCGGTGAGCCGGGCTTGTAGCCGGTCGCCAGCGCCAGCAGCCGCGCGCGGTCGTAGGTCGCGCGCGGGGATCGCGGGTGCTTCGCCGCCTCGCTGGTGGCGAAGCGCAGCGGATCGCTCCATTCGCGCGCGCGCAGCGTGGTGGTCATGCCGAGCCACGGCAGCCACAGCACGGCGAGCAGCGCGCCGATCCGGCGCGCGCCGTCGCCGCGCGGCGCGAGCAGCAGCAGGTCGGCCACGGCCAGGCAGACGCCGAGCGAGGCGAAGTAGTTGCGGTGCTCGAACACCAGTTCCAGCGGCACGATGGTCGCGGTCAGCAGTTGCGCGCACAGGAACCAGGCGATGCCCAGCGCCAGCAGCGGGCGCCGCGCGCGCGCCACCACCGCGACGGCCGCCAGCAGCGCCAGCCCGGCGAGGGCGAAGGCGGTGGACATTGGCTGCAGCAAGCCGCGCGAGATGGCGATGTCGTCGTGGTACAGGGCGAACGCGCGCAGCGAAGGGAACAGCGTCCAATGCAGGTAATCGAGCACCACACGGCTTTCGGTGAACAGGCGTTCGGAGAGGGTGAAGGTTCGCGTCGCATATGCGGCAGGGGACAGTACCTTGGGCAACAACCAGGCCATGCCGAGCAGCGCCGGCAACACGAGGACGAAACAGAAAAACGCGAACAGGCGCGGGGCGCGTTTGCCATCGGCATCCAGGCCCTTGAGCACGAACACCTCGACGCACGCCGCATATACCGGCAGCAATACCGCCGATTCCTTGCACAACACGCCGAGGGCTGTCCCGCCGACGATGCCGACGACGATCCGCCAGCCGCCGCCGGGATCGCCGGCGAGTTGCCGTTGCCGGCCGAGCAGGTAGAGCCACAGCCCGGCGAACACGAACGCGTGGCACAGGCTCTCCATGCGCTGCACCACGAACAGCACCGCCATCAGGTTGATCGGTTGCAGCGCCCAGGCCGCGGCGGCGAAGCGCGCGGTCCATTCGCGCCGGCGCGCGTCCACCGCCGGCGCCGCCAGCGCCAGCAGCGTGCGCAGCAAGCCGAGCACGAGGCAGGCGTTGAGCGCGTGGATGGCGATGTTGGTCAGCTTCATCGGCACCGGATCGAGCCCGGTGAAGGCGTGGTTGAGCGCGAACGTCGCCATTGGCAGCGGGCGATGGTCGAGGCCGGAATCGGAGGAGAAGATCGCCGCCAGCCACGCATGCCGGTCCCAGCCGGTGACGTGCAGCGCGGCGTTGTCGACGATGTTGGGGAAATCGTCGAACACGAACCCGCCACCGCGGCCGGGCCAGTACAGCGCGGCCACGAGCAGTACCAGCACGATGAACGGCCAGGCCGGGCGCAGCGCGGAAACCTTCATTGCATGCTCCCTGCAGATCCTGCGTCGCCGCGAAGGACCAGCATCTTGTCGTCCTGCCTCCGGATTCGATCCGGGGGGAGGACATGTTCTAGCCGTTTGCGATAACGCGTGGAAAAACAGGTTATTCGGCTTTGCCTCAGGATGACATCCCGCGGGTACCTGGTGGCGAAGCTGGTTTTCATTGCGCGTTCCGAGCCTGTCGTGCGGCCAGGTCCGCGTGCATCTTGCGCCGCAGTTCGGCGAATTCATTGCGCCAGTAGCCTTGTCGTTCGAGTACCCACTCGTGCACGCGCGGCATGCTCCAGCCGCCGGGGCGCTTGCGCAGCGGCGCGATCGCGGCGTAGTGGTCGAGCAGCGCAAGTCCTTCGGCCGGATGGCCGCTGGAGGCGAGCAGCGCCGACTGTTGCGCGGCCGCGTCGGGCGTCGGCCACGCGTCCAGCGCGCTGCGGAATTCGCGCAAGGCCGCGCCGGTGTCGCCGCGAGCGAGGGCGATGCGGGCCAGTAGGCTATGCATATCTTGGAGTCGGCCGGGCATGCCCGCGACACGCGGGTTTGCCAGCGCCGCCAGGGTCCAGCGTTCGACGGTATCGATCGACACTCCCGGGCAACCATTTGCCTGCACCGATTCGAGCATGTCGTTCAACCAGTTGAACACCAACTGGCCGTCCCCTGTGTTGTTGTGCAAGGCCTTTTCCACCGCGCGCGTATCCGGTCCGCTCGGACCCCGCAGCATGCAGGCGGCGGACAGATAATTCAGCGCCAACTGCAAGTCATCCGGCCGTCGTTGCCAGGGAACCGACAGGATGGCCATCGCCAGGTCGGGGCGTTGGGCTTGCATGTAGAACAGCGCTTGCGTGGCCAACGCCCGCGAGGAGCCAGGGTTTTCAGTGGCCCACAGGCCGGCCATGCGCGGCTGGTCGGCCCAAAGCGCGGCGCGTTGCCAGGTGATGGCTGCGAACACTGCGAGCAGCGCCGCGGCGAAGGCGCTTCGCCATGCGGCGGGCGCCTGCCAGCGCACGATGGCGCGTGCCAGTGGCCAGCCCAGCAGCATCGCCGGCAGGTAGTTGCGGTGTTCGAAAAACAATTCCAGCGGGATTGTCGTGGATTCGATCAAGTGCCCGGCGAAGAAGAAAAGCATGGCGGCCGATACGGCCGGCGCGCGCAGGCGCAGGGCGAAGCCGGCGGCGAGCAGCGCCAGCACGCCCAGCAGCGCCGGCAAGGTCGATGCCGGATGCAGCAGCCCGGTCGACCATGCGTAGCCGTCGTTGTACACGCCGTTGGACAGCACCCGCGGCACCAGCAGCAGGCGCAGGTAATCCAGCAGCACGCGCGGCTCGGTCAACACGCGCTGGCCGATGGTCCACGGCCGCGAATCCAGCGGCGCCGACCACTGCGCCAGCTTCGACAACACGTAGCCGCACAACAGCAGGCCGGGCAGCATCAGCAATCCGATGCGCAACCGCTTCGCCAGCGGCGTTTCGCCATCGCGCCGGTACACCGTCGCGTCCAGCACCCAGGCCAGCAGCGGCAGCAGCGCGCCGTTGGCCTTGCAAGACATCGCCAGCAGCGTGCCGACGCCGATGCCGCCGATCATCCACGCCGCGCCGGCGCGAGGCGCACGCGCGATCGATGCGCGGCCGTGGCCCCAGGCCAGCAGTCCGAGCAGGCAGAAGGTGGCCGCGAGCATGGCCTCGCGTTGCACGATGTACAGCGTGGTGGAGACGAACAGGGGATGCAGCAGCCACAGGCCGGCGCCGAGCAACGCCGCGACGTCAGTGCGTGCGCAGGTGCCGTCCAGCCGCCGCCCGAGTTGCCGCAGCAGCGCGAACAGCAGCGCACCGTTGGCGAGATGCAGCAGGATGTCGGTGCGCAGGAATGGCCGAGGATCCGCGGGCCAGTCGCGTGCGTCCAGCAGGAAGCTCAACAGCGCGAGCGGACGCCCGGTGAGGTCGGCGCTGCCCGAAGTCAGGTAACGCCAGAATGCCGCCCAGTCGTCCACGCGCCCGGTCGCGCCGAGAGCGTCGAGGTTGACGAAATCGTCGAACACGAAGCCGCCATGCAGCCCCGGGCGATAG
>JBGAHT010000019.1:0-40513 GCA_044226035.1 Thermomonas sp.
GGACCGGGTTGGATGATGCTTTTGTGGGAGCGCCATCCCTGGCGCGACCGGAAACAATCGCGGCCGGAGGCCGCTCCCACAAAAACAATTCCATGCCCAGAGCCGACTTCTACCTCATCGACAAGCCGCGCTTCCGCGCGGAACCGCTGCTGCTGGTGTGCGAACTCGCGCGCAAGGCGAGCGATGCCGGGCATCCCCTGCTGGTGCTGGCGCGCGATGCAGCGCAGGCCGAGGCGCTGGACGACCTGCTGTGGTCGTTCGATCCCGATGCCTACGTGCCGCACCAGATCGCCGGCGCGGACGCGGACGAGGACGAGGCCGCGGTGCTGATCGCGCCGCCTGACGTCGATGCGCCGCTGCGGCCGCTGCTGCTCAACCTGCGCGATGCGGCGCCGCAGGGCGCGTTCGAGCGCGTGCTGGAAGTGGTGCCCGCCGATCGCGCGGCGCGCGATCCGTTGCGCGAACGCTGGAAGCATTACCAGTCGCTCGGCTTCGAGTTGAAGAAATACGATATGTGAGCTGAAAAGCGGGGTCAGAGTGGAGTTTCGTGCCTATGGAACTCCATCCGGCGTCGCAGATTGAAACTCCACTCTGACCCCGCTTTTTGACCCCGCTTTTTTCTATGACCACCCTCGCCCCCGGCTACGAACCCAAGTCCTTCGAATCGCGCCTGTACGCGCAATGGGAAAGCAGCGGCGCATTCGCCCCGCAAGGCGACGGCCCGGCCTACACCATCCTGCTGCCGCCGCCGAACGTCACCGGCACGCTGCACATGGGCCACGCGTTCCAGCACACGTTGCAGGACGCGCTGATCCGCTACCACCGCATGCGCGGCTTCCGCACGCTGTGGCAGATGGGCACCGACCACGCCGGCATCGCGACGGAAATGGTGGTGTCTCGCAACCTCGCGATCGAAGGCAAGGGCGAGACCCGCGATTCGCTCGGCCGCGATGCGTTCATCGGCAAGGTGTGGGAGTGGAAGCAACAGTCCGGCGACACCATCGAGCGGCAGATGCGCCGGCTCGGCGCCAGCGGCGACTGGTCGCGCAGCGTGTTCACCATGGACCCGATGGCGAGCGAGGCGATCACCGAGGCCTTCGTCCGCCTGTACGAGGACAAGCTGATCTATCGCGGCCAGCGCCTGGTCAACTGGGACCCGGTGCTGAAGACCGCGATCTCCGATCTCGAAGTCGCCAGCGAGGAAGAGAACGGCCACATGTGGTCGATCCGCTATCCGCTGGCCGATGGCGCGACCTACGAGCACGTCGAAGTCGATGCCGACGGCGTCGAAACCCTGCGCGAGGTCCGCGATTACCTCGTCGTCGCGACGACCCGCCCGGAAACCATGCTCGGCGATACCGCGGCGATGGTGCATCCGGAAGACCCGCGCTACCTCGCGCTGCACGACAAGTTCGTCGTCCTGCCGCTGACCGGCCGCCGCATCCCGGTGATCACCGACGATTACGTGGATCGCGCCTTCGGCACTGGCGTGGTCAAGGTCACGCCCGCGCACGATTTCAACGACTACGCCGTGGGCCAGCGCCATGCGCTGCCGATGATCAACATCTTCACCGACGAGGCGAAGGTGGTTTCCTCGCGCGACGACATCGCCGAAAAATATCGCGGCCTGGATCGCTTCGAAGCACGCAAGCTGATCGTCGCCGACCTCGAAGCCGCCGGCCTGCTGGTCGAGATCAAGCCGCACCGCCTGCAGGTGCCGCGCGGCGATCGCAGCGGCCAGGTGATCGAGCCGTTCCTCACCGACCAGTGGTTCGTGAAGATGGACCACCTCGCCAAGCGCGGGCTCGAACTGGTCGAGTCGGGTGAAGTGAAGTTCGTGCCGCCGAACTGGATCAACACCTACCGCCACTGGCTGGAGAACATCCAGGACTGGACGATTTCGCGCCAGCTCTGGTGGGGCCACCGCATTCCGGCGTGGTTCGACGACGCGGGCAATGTGTACGTGGCACGGACGGAGCAAGAGGCAAGGGCCAAGGCCGCCACTGCTCTTGTGGGAGCGGCTTCAGCCGCGAATATCGGGGCTAAAGCCCCTCCCACAGCCAACATCAGGCTGCACCAGGACCCGGACGTGCTGGAAACCTGGTTCTCCTCGGCGATGTTCCCGTTCTCGACGCAGGGCTGGCCGAACGAAGACAAGATGGGCGAACTCGGCTTCGACATCGCGCTGCCGACCTCGGTGCTGGTCACGGGCTTCGACATCATCTTCTTCTGGGTCGCGCGCATGATCATGATGACCGACCAGCTGGTCGGCCGCGTGCCGTTCCGCGACGTCTACATCACCGGCCTGGTCCGCGACAAGGACGGCCAGAAGATGTCGAAGTCGAAGGGCAACATCCTCGATCCGCTCGACATCATCGACGGCATCGGCATCGACGAATTGGTCGAGAAGCGCACGCGCGGACTGATGCAGCCGAAGATGGCCGAGAAGATCGAGAAGGCCACGCGCAAGGAATTCCCGGACGGCATCAATGCGCACGGCGCCGACGCGCTGCGCTTCACCATGGCCGCGCTGGCCGGCCCCGGCCGCGACATCAAGTTCGACCTCGCCCGCGCCGAGGGCTACAAGAACTTCTGCAACAAGCTGTGGAACGCGACGCGCTTCGCGCTGATGAACGTCGAAGGCTTTTCCCTTCTCCCTCCGGGAGAAGGTGCCCGAAGGGCGGATGAGGGTTCGCAAGACACGAATACCGCATCGAATCCTAACCCTCACCCCAACCCCTCTCCCGAGGGGAGAGGGGCTTTGGATCCGAAGACCGACGCCGAGAAGTGGATCCTCGCCCAGCTCGACCGCACCTGCGCCGAAGCCGCCGGGCACTTCGCCAGCTACCGCTTCGACCTGCTCGCGCAGACGCTGTACGAATTCGCCTGGAACCAGTTCTGCGACTGGTTCGTGGAACTGGCCAAGCCCGCGCTCAACGGCGACGATGCCGCGGCCGCGGACAGCACCCGCCACACGCTGCTGCATGTGCTCGACACGCTGCTGCGCCTGCTGCACCCGCTGATCCCGTTCGTCACCGAGGAACTGTGGCAGGCGGTCGCGCCGAAGCTGGGCAAGTCCGGCAGCATCATGCTGCAACCGTATCCGCAGCCCGGCGAGATCGACGCGGCCGGCTACGCACGGGCCGAAGCCGACATCGAATGGCTGAAGGCGATGGTCTCCGCGCTCCGCCGCATCCGCAGCGAACTCGGCGTGTCGCCGGGCAAGCAGGTGTCGCTGCTGGTTCGCGGCGGCAATGCCGACGATGCCTCGCGCATCGCCCGCTTCGACGCGCAACTGCGCTTCCTGTGCCGCCTCGACCGCATCGAAACGCTGGCCGGCGAACCGCCGGCCGCCGCGCCCGCCGTGGTCGGCGAGCTGCAACTGTTCGTGCCGCTGGAAGGCCTGGTCGACCTCGACTCCGAACGCGCGCGCCTGGACAAGGAAATCGCCAAGGTCGCCTCCGAGAAGGACAAGAGCGAGGCCAAGCTGGCGAAGTTCGGCGCCGGCGTGCCGCCGGCGGTGGTCGAGCAGGAACGCGCGCGCCTCGTGGACTGGAGCGCGAAGCTCGAAGCGCTCACCGCGCAGCGCGCACGGCTGTAGGGGCGACCGGCCGGTCGCCCCTACGCCACGCAATTCATTCGTCCAGCAATTCGAGCGCCATCACGATCGCATCCTCGCGCCCATGCTCCGGCGCGGGGTAATAGCGCGGGCGGCGACCGATCTCGTTGAAGCCCTCGTCGTGGTACAGCGCCATCGCGCGCGGGTTCGACGGCCGCACCTCGAGGAACACACGCATCGCGCCGCCGCCGCGCGCGACCCGCAGCAGCGCGCGCAGCAGGTGCCGGCCATGGCCGTGGCCCTCGGCTTCCGGCGCCACGCACAGGTTGAGCACGTGCGCCTCGCCCGCGGCGATGCCGAGCACGCCGTAACCGAGCAGTTCGCCCCGCGATTCCAGCACCCACATCGCGTGCCCGGCCTGCAGGCAGTCGCGGAAGATGCCGCGCGTCCACGGGAAGGCATAGGCGCGGGCCTCGATCGCCACGACCGCGTCGAGGTCGCCATCGCGCATCGGCCGCAGCGCGGCGGGCGACGCGGCTTCATCCCCGCGGACCGCGCTCATCGGCCCCGCGCCGAGGCGCGCAGCGCGCGCAGTCGCGGCCACAGCGCGCGCTTGGCCGCGGGATCGCGCCGCAGCGCGTCCAGGTCCAGTGGCGGCAACGCATCGGTGCCGGCCGCGCGCACGAGGGCACGCAGCAGCGGATCGATCGCGGCCTTGGGCGACGGCGGCGCGGCCGTCCTCGCAGGGCGCGCTTGTGGAGCAGGGTCGATTGGCGCGACCGGATCGGGGCCCGGCGACGCTTCCGTTCCGCGCACGCGATACAGGCGGTGGCCGAGTTCGGCCAATGCCTCGCGCTGGAACGGATCCCAGTTCATGCTGGCCCGCTCACGGCGAACGCCGGCGCCACAGCCATTGCGCCGGCCCCGACAGCGCGTACAGCACCGCGGCGACGAGCAGCACCTTGGGCGGATCCAGCACCAGCGCGATGATCACCGCGAGCGCGACGACGATCGCGAAGAACGGCACGCGATCGGCCTTCGGCCCGCTGCCGCCGCCCTTGAAGCTGGTGTAGCGGATGCGGCTGACCATCAGCAGGCCGGCGGCGACGGTCACGCCGAGCGCGACATGGCGCAGTTCGCGCCCGGTCCAGCCCAGGTCGTGCGCGGTCCAGACGAAGCTCGCCATCAAACCGGCCGCGGCCGGACTGGCGAGGCCGATGAACCAGCGCTTGTCGACGGTGCCGACCTGGCTGTTGAAGCGCGCCAGCCGCAGCGCCGCGCAGGCCGCGTACAGGAACGCGGCGAGCCAGCCGAGCTTGCCGGGGGAGACGCCATCGAGCTTGAGCGAGGACAGCGCCCAGTAATACATCACCAGCGCCGGCGCCATGCCGAAGCTCACCAGGTCGGCGAGCGAGTCGTACTGCACGCCGAATTCGCTCTGGGTATTGGTCAGGCGCGCGACGCGGCCGTCGATGCCGTCGAGGATGGCGGAAATGAAGATCGCCACGCAGGCGGCTTCGTAGCGCCCCTGCGAGGCGGCGATGATGGCGAAAAACCCGCCGAACAGGCCGCCGGTGGTGAACAGGTTCGGCAGCAGGTAGATGCCGCGCCGGCGCGGCGGGATGTCGGGGGTCGGCTCCATCCGTTCAGTGTAGCGGCTTGCGCGCCACCGCCCCCGGTGCTGCAATCGGGGCTTCCGGCCACGGAGCACCGCCATGCGCGCCCCGACCCTCGCCCCGATCGTCCTCCTCCTGCTGGTCCCGGCGATCGCGCTGGCGGGCGGGATCTACCAGTGGAAGGACGCCAGTGGCGTGACCCACTACTCCGACACGCCTCCGCCCAGCGCGTACAAGCAGCGCAACATCTACAACCCCGATCCGGACGCGCCGCCGGCCACGAACAAGGCCCCGGCCGAAAACCCGGCCTGCACGACCGCGCGCAACAACATCGCGCTGCTGAACAGCAAGCAGAACGTGCAGCTCGACAGCAACGGCGACGGCAAACCCGACAAGGCGCTCAGCGACAGCGACCGCGCCAACCAGCTGGCCCTCGCCCAGGCGACGCTCAACGCCAGCTGCAGTTCCGGCCCCGCGGGCGGCTGAGGCCCGCTCGCGGGGACGCGGCCGGGCGCGTTCCCGGCCACGGGGCCCGGTCGCGCCGGGCGCGCATGGCACACTAGCCGGCCCACCCGCGTTCGAAGCCGCTGCATGCGCCTGTCCCGCTTCCACCTGCACACCGAAAAGGAAACCCCCGCCGAGGCGGAGATCGCCAGCCACCAGCTGATGCTGAAGGCCGGCATGCTGCGCAAGCTCGCCGCCGGGCTCTACACCTGGTCGCCGCTGGGCCTGCGCGTGCTGCGCAAGGTCGAGTCGGTCGTGCGCGAGGAAATGAACCGCGCCGGCGCGATCGAGCTGGCCATGCCGACGGTGCAGCCCAAGGAACTGTGGGAGGAAACCGAACGCTGGGCGAAGTTCGGCCCGCAACTGCTCAAGATCCGCGACCGCAAGGAGCAGGAGTTCTGCTACGCGCCGACCGCGGAGGAAGTGATCACCGATTTCGCGCGCCAGGAACTGGCCAGCTACAAGCAGCTGCCGGTCAACTTCTACCAGATCAACACCAAGTTCCGCGACGAGATCCGCCCGCGCTTCGGGGTGATGCGCGCGCGCGAATTCCTGATGAAGGACGCCTACTCGTTCCACGTCGACGACGACTCGCTCGCCGCCGAATACCGGAACATGTACGACACCTACGGCCGCATCTTCACCCGCCTTGGGCTGGAGCACCGCGCGGTGTCGGCCGATACCGGCGCGATCGGCGGCAGCGCCTCGCACGAATTCCAGGTGATCGCCGATTCGGGCGAGGACACCATCCTGTATTCGGACGGTTCGGATTACGCCGCGAACGTGGAACTGGCCGAAGCCGTTTCGCCCGGCGCGCGCGCCGCCGCGGGCGAGGCGATGCGCAAGGTCGCCACGCCGGTGCAGAAGACCTGCGAGGACGTGGCCGCGCTGATGGGCATCGCGCTCGAACGCACGGCGAAGTCGGTCGCGGTGATCGGCAAGGACGGCGACGACAACGACGCCTTCGTGCTCGCGCTGGTGCGCGGCGACCACGTGGTCAACGAGATCAAGCTGGCGAAACTCGAAGGCATGGCCGACTACCGCCTCGCCAGCGAAGCGGAAATCGCCGAGCACCTCGGCAGCGAGCCCGGCTTCCTCGGCCCGGTGAATCCGAAGAAGCGCATCCGCGTCATCGCCGACCGCAGCGTCGCCGCGATGCACGACTTCGTGGTCGGCGCGAACGAGCCCGGCTTCCACCTCGCCGGCGTCAACTGGGGCCGCGACCTGCCCGAACCCGAGGTCGCCGACATCCGCAACGCCGTCGCCGGCGATCCCTCGCCCGACGGCCGCGGCACGCTGCGCATCGCGCGCGGGATCGAGGTCGGGCACGTGTTCGCGCTGGGTCGCAAGTATTCCGAGGCGATGGACTGCACCGTGCTCGACGCGAGCGGCAGCAAGGTGCACCCGGCGATGGGCTGCTACGGCATCGGCGTGTCGCGCATCGTCGCGGCGGCGATCGAGCAGAACCACGACGCCAACGGCATCCTCTGGCCCGAACCGATGGCGCCGTGGCGGGTCGCGGTGTGCGTGATCAACCCCAAGGACGATCCCGCGGTGAACGCCGCCGCCGAAGCGCTGTACGCGGAATTGAACGCGGCCGGCATCGAAACCGCGCTCGACGACCGCGGCCTGCGCCCGGGCGCGATGTTCGCCGACATCGAGCTGATCGGCATCCCGCACCGCGTGGTGGTGTCCGCGCGCGGGCTGGAAGCGGGCACGTTCGAATACCGCGCGCGCAGCGCCGGCGAATCCGAGCAGCTCGACCGCGCCGCGCTGCTGGCGCGCCTCGGCGCGAACTGAGGCGCGGGCGACGGCGATGCCGAAACTGCGCGTGCACGGCTTCGCGGTCTCGCTCGACGGCTTCGGCGCCGGCCCCGGCCAAAGCCTCGAACATCCGCTGGGCGTGCGCGGCCCGGAACTGATGCAGTGGTTCTTCCCGACCCGCACGTTCCAGCGCATGCATGGCGGCGGCGACGGCGAAACCGGCGTCGACGACGCGATCGCCGCGCGCGGCTTCGACGACATCGGCGCGTGGATCCTCGGCCGCAACATGTTCGGGCCGGTGCGCGGCCCGTGGCCGGACGAAAGCTGGCGCGGCTGGTGGGGCGAGGAACCGCCCTACCACGTGCCCGCGTTCGTGCTCACCCAGCATCCGCGCGCGCCGCTGCACATGGCCGGCGGCACCAGCTTCCATTTCGTCACCGGCGGCATCCTCGATGCGCTCGAACGCGCGCGCGAGGCGGCCGGCGGACGCGACGTGCGCCTTGGCGGCGGCGTGGCGACGGTGCGCCAGTATTTGCAGGCAGGTCTGGTCGACGAACTGCACCTCGCGCTGGCGCCGGTGCTGCTGGGCCGCGGCGAGGCGCTGTTCGCGGGGCTCGACCTCGACGCGCTCGGCTACGAATGCGCGCGCGTGGAAGCGGGCGAACGCGCGACGCACCTGTTCCTGCGCAAGCGCCCCGACTGACACCGGGCGCATTTCCGATCCAAATCCCGTTCGTGGTGAGGAGGGTTTGTCGAAGCCGAAGGCCGGGCAAACCCGCCTCGAACCATGCTCGATTCCCCTTCGGAGTCCTGCATTCCGGCTTGCGCGCTCGATCCGATCCCGGCACGAACGGGAGGACATCTATACTCGGCGCTTCACGCGATGAAAGATCGAATCGCATTCCCCACGGAGAACACGCATGTCCATCGACCTCGAAGGCCTGTCCGCGAAGCAGCTCGAAGCGGTGATCGCGCGGGCGAAGAAGCGCAAGGACGCATTGAGCAAGCGCAAGCCGATCGCCGCCGTGCGCAAGCAGGTCGCCGCGCTGGCCAAGGCCCAGGGCTACACCATCGCCGAGCTGTTCGGCGACGAAGGCGCGGCCACGCAGGCAGCGGCGCCGGCGAAGCGCGCGGCGCGCAAGTCGACCAAGGGCCGCACGCTGGGCAAGGTCGCGCCGAAATACCGCAACCCCGAGAACCCGAAGGAAACCTGGAGCGGCCGCGGCATGCAGCCGCGCTGGCTGGCCGAACAGGTGCGTCGCGGCAAGTCCGCCGCCGATTTCCTGATCAGCGCCAAGCCCACGCCCAAGCCGCCCAAGCCCGGCCGGCGCGTGGTCAAGGCCGCCGAGGCCTGAGGTTCCGCTTCAGAGGTTGCGCCGCGTCGGCAGCAGCAGGTTGCCGAACAGCAATCCCGCGACCAGCGCGAGCAGGATGTTGATCACGCCCAGCGTCGCCGCCTGGCCGACGCCCACGTCCTGCCGCTGCACCAGGTCGAGCATGCCGCGCAGGCTGGCGCTGCCGGGCACGAGCACGATGATGCCCGGCAGGCGCACCAGCGCGCCGGGGCGGTTCACCCAGCGCGCGTAGCCGTTGCCGGCGGCGGTCATCGCCAGCGCCGACAGGAAGATGCCGACGTTCCCGCCCCAGGCCGCGCTGGCGAACTTCGACAGCGCGTAGGCCGCCACCACCGAGGCCATCACCAGCGGGTAATCGCTGCTGCGCGCGCGGAACAGCACCGCCAGCGCGTAGGCCACGACCAGCAGCGACGCCCATTCCATCCACTCCGGCTGCGGCCGCAGCGCGCGCACCTGCGGCACCACGCCAAGCATGTCGGCGATGGTGAGCGCGATCATCGTGCCCACCGCGAGCTTCATCACCGTGGCCAGCGCGCCGGCGAAGCGCGCGGTGCCGGAGACGAGGTGCTGGCTGGTGAGCTCGTTCACCGCGTTCGTCAGCGACATGCCGGGCAGCAGCACGATCAGCGACACGATGATCACGGTGTTGAGGTTGAGCGGCCCGACCCAGGCCGCGACCAGCACCGCGACCGTGCCGGCGATGAGGCCGGCGATGGCGTCCGCCGCCTCGCGCAATTGCGGGCGCAATCCGGTGTAGGGCTGCAGCAGGCCGATCAGCAGGCCGGTGATGCCGGCGGTGGCGATGTCCAGCCACGGCAGGCGCAGCAGGCCGGCCATGCCCGCGGCGGCGAGGCCGAAACCGAGCACCTGCATCACCAGGGCGCGCGTCCGCGGCGGGTAGTCCAGCTGGCGCAGCGCGGCGTGGCCGCTGGCGACGTCCATGCGCCCGGCCATCACCTCCTCGGCGATGCGGTCGACCTTGCACAGTTTCGACAGGTCGTTCTCGCCGGGCTGCAGCCGGATCACGCGGGTGGTGTCGGACTCGCCGGCCGGGCGCGCCGGGTCGCTGAAGGACAGGATGATCCCGGTCGGGTTCGACCACGGCTCGCATTCCAGCCCGAGCTTCTGCGCCACCGCGTCGATCGCGCCCTCCAGGCGCTGCGCGGTGGTGCCGTAGCCGTGCAGGCGTTCGGCGAGTTCGGCCACGAACGCGATGCGCGCGGCGTAGTCGGCAGTGGCGGCAGCGGTTTGCATGCGCGAAAGCATCGCATGGCGGCGGCCGGCCTTCACCCCGGCGGCGCCGAGTTGCGTAAGCTTGGGCCCGCATGAACGCGAGCGCCAGCCGCCAGCCGCCCAGCGCCGAAGCCGACCCGCGGCAGGCCGGCCTGTGGCGCCTGCGCGGGCGCTGGACCCTGGCGAACGCGAACGCGATCGGCGAGCTGCTGCGCGATGCGCCGGAACACCTGTCGGGCATCGACGCGCGCGCGGTCGAGCGCCTGGACACCCTCGGCGTGCTGCAGCTGATGCGCTTCGCCAGCCGCCGCGGGCTGGATTTCTCGGCATTCGAATTCGATCCCGCGCACCGGCACCTGGTGGCCGCGATCGAGGACGTGGGCGACGACCGCCCGAAGCAGAAGCGCGACTACGGCTTCCAGGCCGCGCTCGCCCGCCTCGGCTTCGCCGTCGCCGACAACGCCGGCGAGATCGTCGCGCTCGTCAGCTTCCTCGGCGAGAACCTGGCCAAGCTGCTGCGGCTGGCGAAGCAGCCGTGGCGGTTCAAGCCGACCGCGACCGTCTCGCAGATGGAACAGGTCGGCCTCGACGCGGTGCCGCTGGTGCTGCTGCTGTCCTACCTCGTCGGCGCGGTCATCGCCTTCCTCGGCGCGAACATCCTCGCCGACTTCGGCGCGACCATCTACGTGGTCGAACTGGTGAGCATCGCGTTCCTGCGCGAATTCGGCGTGCTGCTGACCGCGATCATCCTCGCCGGGCGCACCGCCAGCGCGTTCACCGCGCAGATCGGCGCGATGGTCAGCCGCGAGGAAGTCGATGCGATGCGCACCCTCGGCCTCGACCCGGTCGACGTGCTGGTGCTGCCGCGCCTGATCGCGCTGCTGGTCATGCTGCCGCTGCTCAGCTTCCTCGCCGATGTCGCCGGCCTCGCCGGCGGCATCTCGGTCGGCGCGTTCAGCCTCGGGATCCCGCCGCAGGCCTACCTCGCGCGGATGCAGGACACCTTCGAGATGCGGCATTTCCTGGTCGGGCTGTCGAAGGCGCCGGTGTTCGCGACCCTGATCGCGCTGATCGGCTGCCTCGAGGGCCTGCAGGTGCAGGGCACCGCGCAATCGGTGGGCGAACGCACCACCTCGAGCGTGGTGCAGTCGATCTCGCTGGTGATCGTGATCGACGCGATCGCCGCGATCTGGTTCATGCAGATGGGCTGGTGACGATGGAGCCGGGATTCGGGATTCGGGATTCGGGATTCGCAACCGCGACGAGCCGCCGCGCACGGAGGATCGCGCCTTGACCAGTCCCCGATCCCCGGTCCCCGTTCCCGATGATCGCGAAGCGATCATCCGCGTGCGCGGGCTGGTCAACCGCTTCGGCGAGCAGGTCGTGCACGAAAACCTCGACCTCGACGTCCGCCGCGGCGAGATCCTCGGCGTGGTCGGCGGTTCGGGCACCGGCAAGTCGGTGCTGATGCGCTCGATCCTCGGCCTGCGCCGGCCCGACGCGGGCGAGATCGAGGTGCTCGGCGTGGACGCGCTGTCGGAAGACCCGCACGACCGCCACCACATCGAGCGCCGCACCGGCGTGCTGTTCCAGGACGGCGCGCTGTTCTCCTCGCTGACCGTGGGCGAGAACGTGCAGGTGCCGCTGAAGGAGCACTACCTCGACCTGCCCGATTCGCTGCGCTACGAACTCGCGCTGCTGAAGGTGAAGCTGTCCGGCCTGCCGGCGGACGCGCTGGACAAGCTGCCGTCGCAACTCTCCGGCGGCATGCGCAAGCGCGCCGGACTCGCCCGCGCGCTGGCGCTGGACCCGCCGCTGCTGTTCCTGGACGAGCCGACCGCCGGCCTCGACCCGATCGGCGCGGCCGCGTTCGACGAGCTCATCCAGACCCTGCAGCAGGCGCTGGGCCTGACCGTGTTCCTGATCACCCACGACCTCGACACGCTGTACCGCATCTGCGACCGGGTCGCGGTGCTGGCCGACCGCAGGGTGGTGGTGAACGCGCCGCTGGCCGAGGTCGAACGCTTCGACCACCCGTGGGTGCAAGAATACTTCCACGGCCCGCGCGCCCGCGCCGCAAGAACCGGGATTGGGCATTCGGGATTGGAGATTGGCAAAAGCCCGAACCCCGCAACCTGAAGCACGCCTCCCCGAATCCCGAATCCCGAATCCCGAATCCCGAATCCCGAATCCCGGCATAGACCATGGAAACCAGAGCCAACTACGTGCTGATCGGCGCCTTCACCATCGCGGTGGTGGTGTTCGGCCTGCTGTTCTCGCTGTGGGCCGCGAAGTATTCCTCCGACCGCAGCTGGCAGGAATACGAGGTGATCTTCAACGAGCCGGTCACCGGCCTCACCGAAGGCGGCTCGGTGCAATACAACGGCATCGCCGTGGGCACTGTGCAGCGGCTGACGCTGTCGCCGCAGGATCCGCGCCGGGTCGAGGCGCTGCTCAAGATCGGCGCCGACGTGCCGGTGAAGGTGGACACCAAGGCCAAGCTCTCGCAGCAGGGCATCACCGGCAGCCCGTTCATCCAGCTCACCGGCGGCAGCCCGAACGCGGCGCGGCTGCAGCCGCGCGGGGACGACGACATCCCGGTGATCCAGACCGAACCCTCGGCCTTGCAGAACATCGCCGACACCGCGAGCCGCATCGTCGAACGCCTCGACGAGGTGATGAGCGAGAAGAACATCGCGCACATCAACCAGACGCTCGCCAACCTGGACAACATGACCGCGGCCATCGGCGGGCAAAAGCAGGACATCCGCGCGCTGGTGCAGAACCTGCGCCAAGCCTCGGAGCAGTTGAACACCACGCTCGCCACCACCAACCAGGCGGTCGGCGACATCGACAAGGAACTGCCGGCGGTGCTGGCCAAGCTCGATTCCACCCTGACCAAGCTCGATTCGGCGGCCGGCAACGCCAACCAGATCCTCGGCGAGAACCGCGCGGCCATCAACAGCTTCGCCAACGACGGCCTGTCGCAGCTCGGCCCGACCTTGAGCGACCTGCGTTCGCTGGTGCGCGACCTGCGCCGCATCAGCGACCGCCTCGACCAGAACCCGACGCGCTTCATCCTCGGCCGCGACGCTCCCAAGGAGTTCGAACCCAAATGAGCAGGGAAAACCGCAAGCAGGGACCGGGGACCGGGGACCGGGGACCGGAAAGCAGCTGCAAGGTGGAGCTTGTTGGTTACCGGTTACCGGTTGCCGGTTACCGACTGGTCGCCGTCGCCGCAATGCTGGTCGTGCTGACAGGCTGTTCCATCCTCGGCGGGCGGCAGAAGGAACCGATCACGCTGTTCGCGCCGGATCCTCGCGTGCAGGCCGATCCATCGTGGCCAACCTTGGACTGGCAGTTGTCGATCAGCCGGCCGGAAGCGGCGCGCATGACCGACAGCCTGCGGATCATGGTGCGTCCGTCGCCGGAGGAAGTGCAGGTGTACAAGGGCGCGTCGTGGACGAAGACGCCGTCGGACATGGTCGAGGACGCGGTGCTGCGCGCGCTGGAGGATTCGGGGAAGGCTCCCGCAGTCGCGCGCCAGGGCAGCGGCATCGCCGCGGACTTCAAGCTGGTGATGGACCTGCGCCGCTTCGAATCCGACTACGACGGCGGCGCCACGCCGAACGCGACCATCGAGGTCAACGCCAAGTTGCTGCACACCACCGGCCCGGACGTGGTCGCCTCGCGCACCTTCGTGCAATCGGTACCCGCGTCGTCGACCGCTGTGCCGGACGTGGTGGACGCGTTCAACCGCGGGCTCGGGCAGGTCGCGCACGACATCGCCGGCTGGACGCTCGTGGCCGGGGACCAGCACGAGCGGATGGGGCATAAGAAGTAACGTGAATCTCTTGGATCTGACAAAGCAGGTTCATCAAATTGATCCGGAATTGACGGTCTACGCTAAAGCACCATGGAGCTTCGACTCCGAGGTCTGCTTGGCCATCGAGCCGGAGGACTCGCTGATTCCAGAGTCGCTTGCATCACAAGGATTCAGTTACTTCCTCGAAGTATTTATTGCAAGCGAAGTCGTCCCCGATCTATCTAGCGGCGTCCCATTTTTCACGCAAAAAAAATGGTGTGAAAGATTGATCCGCTACGCCGAGATGGATTCCTGACAGTCCGAATAGGTTGGGGTTAACGAAGTGACCCCGACAATCGCGGCCGATAATGATTTGTAGAAGCGTCCATTTGGGCGCGATTTCAACTGCAAACCGCGCGCCGGTCGCGCTCCAGCGCGCTCCTACAGCGTCGTCATCCCGGCGAAAGCCGGGACCCAGCGTCTTTCGTCCAAAAAGCCAAGACGCTGGATGCCCGCCTGCGCGGGCATGACGAGCAAAAGCAACCTCACCCCAACACCCGCCGAAACGTCAGGTTGATCCGTGACCCGACCACACGCGCAGTCGGCGGCACCGCGTGCAGCCAATTCCGTTGCGTCGCGCCGGCCATCACCAGCAGGCTGCCGTGTTCCAGGTCGATGCCGAACGAACCCCTGCCCTCGCGTTCGCGCAAACGGAAGCGCCGCGTCGCGCCGAGGCTCACCGAAGCGATCAGCGGTTCCGGCCCGAGTTCCGGTTCGCTGTCGCGATGGAAACCGAGGCGGTCGCTGCCGTCGCGATAGAGGTTCGCGAGCACGCTGTTGAAACCGGCGTCGAACTCGGCCTCGAGGCGTTCGCGCACCGATGCCAGCGCCGCCGGCCACGGATGCGGCTCGAAGCGCGTTCCCGAATAGGTGTAGGCCGCGTCGCCGATCCAGCAGCTCAGCCGCGGCGCCTCCCGCCGGCGGCCGTACACCGTGATGCGGTGGCGTTCCCACGGCAGGCCCGCGCGCAGGGCCGCGAACAGGGCCGAGGCTTCGCCCGCGTCCAGCCAACCCGGCTCGTAGGCGATCGTCGCGCCGGGCAATTCGACCGTATCTCGCGCCATGCGCCGTAGAATGGCGCGATTCCACGGAGACCGCCATGACCGAGCACATCGAACGCGACGTGATGGAGTACGACGTCGTCGCCGTCGGCGCGGGCCCGGCCGGCCTCGCGTTCGCGATCCGGCTCAAGCAGCTGAATCCGGAGCTGTCGGTGTGCGTGATCGAGAAGGCCTCGACCATCGGCGCGCAGATCCTGTCCGGCGCGGTGATCGAAACCGGGCCGCTCGACGCGCTGCTGCCCGGCTGGCGCAAGGACCCGCCGCCGATCTGCGTGGACGCGAAGGACGACGAATTCTGGCTGCTGTCCAGGGACGGCGGCCGCAAGCTGCCGGTGCCGCCGGGGATGAACAACCACGGCAACGTGATCGTGTCGCTGGGCGCGATGTGCGCATGGCTGGCGCCGCAGGCCGAGGCGATGGGCGTGGAGATCTACCCGGGCTTCGCCGCGGCGGAAACGCTGCACGACGAGGCCGGCACGGTGCTCGGCGTGCGCATCGGCGACATGGGCGTGGCCAAGGATGGTTCGCACAAGCCCGGCTACACGCCCGGCATCGACATCCGCGCGAAGGTGACGGTGCTCGCCGAAGGCGCGCGCGGGCACTTGACCAAGCGACTGATCCAGCGCTTCAAGCTCGACGCCGACAGCGATCCGCAGACCTATTCCATCGGCATCAAGGAACTGTGGCAGGTGCCGGAGGACCGCGTGTCGCCCGGCAAGATCGTGCACACGCTCGGCTGGCCGGCGGACAACCATACCTACGGCGGCAGTTTCCTCTACCACCTGGATAAGGGCCGCATCGCGCTCGGCTACGTCAGCGGCCTCGACTACCACGATCCCGAATACCGGCCGTGGGAAGCCTTCCAGCAGTGGAAGAACCACCCGATGGTGAAGCCGCTGCTCGAAGGCGGCAGCATCCTTTCCGCCGGCGCGCGCGCGATCGTCACCGGCGGCTGGCAATCGTTGCCGAAGGTGGAGATGCCCGGCGCATTGCTGATCGGCGACAGCGCCGGGCTGCTGAACGTGCCCAAGATCAAGGGCACGCACCAGGCGATCCGCAGCGGCATGCTCGCCGCCGAGCACCTCGCCGCCTCGCAACTCGCGCCGCAGGGCTTCGACGCGAAGCTGCGCGCCTCCGAGGCGATGGCGGAACTGAAGAAGGTGCGCAACATCAAGCCCGGCTTCAAGCGCGGCCTGTGGTTCGGCATGTTCAACGCCGCGTGGGAAACCGCGGTCGGCGGGCATTCGCCGTGGACGCTCCGGAACACGCCGGACTGGCGCTCGCTCGACAAGGTCGGCCAGCATGAAGAACCGAAGCGCGACTACGTCGAACGCACCCTGCCGCCGCGCGACCGCCTGCAGGGCGTGTACTACGCCGCGACCGAGCACGACGAGGACCAGCCCTGGCACCTCAAGGTCGCCGACTTCGACGTCTGCGCGACCCGTTGCGTGGAGGAATACGACAACCCCTGCACCCGCTTCTGCCCGGCCGCGGTCTACGAGATGGTCGAGGACGCGACGGCGAAGCACGGCAAGCGCCTGCACATCAACGCGGCCAACTGCGTGCACTGCAAGACCTGCGACATCAAGGATCCCTACCAGATCATCGACTGGGTGACGCCCGAGGGCGGCAGCGGGCCGAATTACCAGAACCTCTGAGGCGAAGGAGCACGAACGCGATGAACGACAAGCCACGCACGGCCGAACAGATCATCGCGAACCTGCGCGCGTCGAACGCGGCGTACGCCGAGGCGGCGCGCGAGGAAGGCGCGGTCTGGGGAAAGATGTTCTCCGACCAGGACTTCCTCGCGATCCGCCAGGACGAACAGGCCGCCGCCGCCGAACTCGGGCTCAACCGCGACAAGCCGCCCGGCCTGCACCGCATGCTGGCCCGCGCCGGATTGAAGCCCCGGAACGGATTGTCGCTGGGTTGCGGGTCCGGTTACGCGGAACGCCAGTTCCTGAAGCAGGGGGTGTGCGAGCGCTTCACCGGCGTGGACGTGGCCGAGGCCGCGATCGCGGAAGCGCGTTCGACCGCCGCCGCCGAGAACCTGCCGATCGACTACCTGTGCCAGGACCTCAACGCGCTCGACCTCGGCGACGGCAAGTTCGACCTGGTGGTGTGCCAGACGATCCTGCACCACGTGCTCGACCTCGAGCACGTCTTCGACGAGATCGAGCGGGCGCTGGCGCCGGACGGCTTGTTCTACGTGCACGACTACATCGGCGAGACCCAGTTCCAGTTCACCGACGAACGCATGCGCTGGTACAACGCGGCGATGCAGGCGCTGCCCGAGGGCCTGCGCGCCAACCGCCTGCGCAAGGTCGTGCAGACCGAGATCCGCCGCCCCGAACCGGGCAAGCTGGTCTCGCCGTTCGAGGCGATCCGTTCCGGCGAAATCCGCGGCATGCTGCTCGAGCGCTTCGAGGTGGTCGAGAAGCACGAATTCACCACCATCCTCGACCGCGTGGTGCCGGTCGGCTCCCGGCGCGGCTACCTCAGGGACGAAAACACGCGCGCGGTGTTCGAGTTGCTGCTGCTGCTGGATCGCGCGCTGCTGGAAGGCGGCGTGCTGGCGCCGGTCGAGGGACGTTACCTGCTGCGTCGCAAGGCTTGATTGGCCGCGCGCGGTCCATCAGGAACCGCGCGTGGCCTTGCGAGCCGGGGCAAGCTCCCTGGTTCCGGATCGTCGTAGGTACAAAGCCGATGGGAAGCGGCCACAACGCCGCCAACTGCGTGCACTGCAAGACCCGCACATGGGGAACCCATGCGAAATCATCACATGGGGGACGCCGGACGGCGATGGCGGGCCGGATTGCCAGAACCCGCAGTGAGCGCTCCGCTCCGACGAAATCCCGGCAACCTGCTCGAGCTGCCGATGGACTCGCGCCGCGGCTATCCATGGGACGAGAACGCGCGCGGCGTTCGAACTCCTTCGTATCGGGTCGCGCGCTGCCCGAAGGCCGTTGCCGCGACGCATGCAACGAGCCGGATCACATTCGCGATTCGGCAGTTTGCGGGCTCGATGTGGAACTGGGCCGACTGCCTAGCGCGAAGATGGAACCCTGGCCTTCAATGGTTTCGGGAGGCAGCCGGGCTTCGGTTGGTGGTAGACGTACAGGTTATAGGCAGCGACCTTCGCTTCGATATCTGCGGGCAAGCAGGCCGGTGGCATCCGGAAGACGCGGTGCCGAACCGGTATCGCGATGAACCAGGTCTCCAATCCCGGCTCATAGTTGATGCGGTCGATGGTCGCCAGCCACTTGTGACGACGGATCGCATTGCCTCTCGGGAACAAAACGGGACTGACTTGCAACTTCCCTTCGGAGACCAGGGTCATTGCATTCGCATCCCAGAGGTGCGCGAATCCCCGCGTAGCGCCGTGTGCGAGCAACCACTTCACGGCAATCGCGCGCTCGGCGCTCGTCGCCTTCTGGTTCTTGCTGATCCCGTAATAACCGCCCGGGATGGCGTGGGCCGCCATCAACCCTTGCATCGATCCCAACACAAGCGCGATGCAAAGCAGCGTTTCCCCGACCCGCGAGCGCCAGGCAGCGGAGGCCGCCCCGGATCGAGAGGCGACGACCGTGATGAGGGGCCCGATCACGATCATGCCGTAGTAGATGCCGTACCAGAGGTGTATTTTTTCGTAAAACAGAAGATAGGCCAAAATGGCGGCGCTGCCTGAGGCGGCGTACGCATAGACAAAGCCCGCATCCGTTGCCAGGAATGAGGCCGGGCGGCGTCCGATCAAGGGCAGCAGAATCGCTGAAACGAGTATCGTCAAAGACAGCATCGCCCAAGCGGCTGTCATCGGCGTACCGCCGTACCCGGCATATTTGAGCAGCAGCGAGGCCACGACACGCGCATTGGCCCATGCATGCTGCAAATCGAATGTCATTTGCAACCGGGCGTAACTTGAGTTGACCGCCAATCCCGCGGACAAATGGCGGTGCAGCAAATCCCCGAGGAGCCAGGCGCACACGGCCACCAAAGAGAAACCGACGAGACGGCGTCGTGAAACGCTTCGCTCCCCCGAGCTGCTGGCCCGGAGCAGCGGCGCCAGCATCGCGAAAACAAGCGGTATCACCAAGTACGCAAGCGCTTTCTTCGGCGTCGATGCAGCCAGCATCCACGTGCCGAGCGCCCCTGCAAGAACCCACGAATTGGAGCCCTGCTGCCATCCGTACCTGACCGCCGAAAGGACGAACAGCAACACCAGCGCAGTCTGGTAGCTGGCAGGGAGAGAAACCATCAGGTCCTGATAAAGCAGCGAAGGACCGAGCAATAAAACGAACCCGGAAGCCGTTGCCGCCCATCGGCTTGCGCCCAACGACCGCGCGAGCGCATGGCAAACGCAGAGAAGGAAAAGCGCCCCGACACCGGCCACGAATTGCAGCGCGGCGGGCGTAGCGCCAAAAAGGAGGACGCCCAATTTGCCCGCGTTCACGCTGCCGTCGAGCATCAGGCTGTCGCTGACGTATGCCCAATCCCCGCGGACGAACCCCCCTGACGCGACAAGTTCCTTCGCCAGGAGAATGCCCGCCGCCGAGTCGGTATTGACGATCTTCGGCACCGCGAAGAACACGTACCCGGCGAGCGCCGTCGCGGCAAGCGCGATCAGCGCCCATTGCAAGGCGCGCGGCGCGGTCAGCGGCGGACGAACGTTCACTTCCCGAGGACGGCGTGCACCAATTGTTCTGCCAGCGCTTCGGCCGTCGCATCCGCGGTCTGCAGCACCACTTCCGCGTTCTCCGGCAGCTCGTAGGGCGAGTCGATGCCGGTGAAGTGCTTGAGCTCGCCCGCGCGCGCCTTGGCGTAGAGCCCCTTCACGTCGCGCTGTTCCGCCAGTTCGAGCGGCGTGTCGACGAACACCTCGACGAACTCGCCGTCGGCGAACAGTTCGCGCGCCATGCGCCGTTCGGCTCGGAACGGCGAGATGAAGCTCACCAGCACGATCAGGCCCGAATCGACCATCAGCTTCGCCACCTCGGCGACGCGGCGGATGTTCTCGACGCGGTCCTCGTCGGTGAAGCCCAGGTCCTTGTTCAGGCCGTGGCGCACGTTATCGCCGTCGAGCAGGTAGGTGTGGTGGCCGGTCGCGAGCAGCTTCTTCTCGACCAGGTTGGCGATCGTCGACTTGCCCGAGCCGGACAGGCCGGTGAACCACACGCAGCGCGGCTGCTGGTGCTTGATGCGCGCGCGCGCGGCCTTGTCCACCTCGAGGTGGTGCCAGTGGATGTTGCCGGCCCGGCGCAGCGCGAAGTCCAGCGTGCCGGCGGCGACGGTGGCGTTGGTCTGGCGGTCGATGAGGATGAACGCGCCCAGCTCGCGGTTGTCGGAGTAGGCTTCGAACGCGACCGCCTGGTCGAGGTACAGGTTGCAGGACGCGACTTCGTTCAGGTCGAGGTGCTTGGCGGCCAGCTCTTCCTGGGTGTTGACGTCGATCTTGTGCTTGATCTCGGTGACCTGCGCGCCGATGGTGCGCGCGCCGATCTTGATGAAGTACGGGCGCCCGGGCAGCAGCGGCGCATCGTCCATCCACAGCAGGTGCGCGGAGAACTGGTCGGAGGTTTCCGCCGGATCCGCGCCCGCGGCGATCACGTCGCCGCGGCTGGCGTCGATCTCGTCGGCGAGGGTCAGCACCACCGCCTGGCCGGTGCGGGCGAGTTCGAGGTCGCCGTCGGCGGTGACGACGCGCGCGATGCGCGAACGCCGGCCCGACGGCAGCACCACCACTTCCATCCCCGGCTTGGCCTCGCCCGCGGCGAGCATGCCGGCGAAACCGCGGAAGTTCTGGTTCGGGCGGCACACCCATTGCACCGGCATCCGCAGCGCGCCGACCTTGCCGCCGGCGCCGACCTGGACGTTCTCCAGGTGCTCGAGCAGGGTTTCGCCCCGGTACCACGGCGTGGCCGGCGACGGCGCCAGCATGTTGTCGCCCTTCAGCGCCGACAGCGGGATCGCGGCCACGTGCTCGATGCCGAGCGAGGCGGCCAGCTCGCGGTAGCCGGCGACGATCTCGTCGAAGCGTTCCTGCGAGTAGTCGACCAGGTCCATCTTGTTCACCGCCAGCACCACGTGGCGGATGCCGAGCAGCGAGACGATGTAGCTGTGCCGGCGGGTCTGCGTGAGCAGGCCCTTGCGCGCGTCGACCAGCACGATGGCGAGGTCGGCGGTGGAGGCGCCGGTGGCCATGTTGCGGGTGTACTGCTCGTGCCCGGGGCAGTCGGCGACGATGAACTTGCGCTTGTCGGTGCCGAAGAAGCGGTAGGCGACGTCGATGGTGATGCCCTGCTCGCGCTCGGCGGCGAGGCCGTCGACCAGCAGCGCGAAGTCGATCTCGCCGTTCTGGGTGCCGTGGCGCAGGCTGTCGGACTCGAGCGCGGCGAGCTGGTCGTCGAGCAGCAGCTTGGTGTCGTGCAGCAGGCGCCCGATCAGGGTGCTCTTGCCGTCGTCCACGCTGCCGCAGGTGATGAAGCGCAGCAGGCTCTTGGTTTCGTGCTGTTGCAGGTAGGCGGCGACTTCGGCCGCGGCGTCCTGTCGTGCTTCCATGCCGGCCATCAGAAGTACCCCTCTTGCTTCTTCTTCTCCATCGACGCGGTCGGGTCGTGGTCGATCACCCGGCCCTGGCGTTCGGAGGTGGTGGCGACCAGCATCTCGGCGATGATCTTCTCCAGCGTGTCCGCCTCGGATTCGATCGCGCCGGTGAGCGGGTAGCAGCCGAGGGTGCGGAAGCGCACCTTCTTCATCATCGGCGTCTCGCCTTCGCGCAGCGGCAGGCGTTCGTCGTCGACCATGATCAGCGAGCCGTCGCGTTCCACCACCGGGCGCTCCTGCGCGAGGTAGAGCGAGGGCACCGGGATGTTCTCGCGGAAGATGTACAGCCAGACGTCGAGCTCGGTCCAGTTCGAGATCGGGAACACGCGCACCGATTCGCCCTTGTGGATGCGCGCGTTGTACAGGTTCCACAGCTCCGGGCGCTGGTTCTTCGGGTCCCAGCGGTGCTGCGCGCTGCGGAAGCTGAAGATGCGTTCCTTGGCCCGCGACTTCTCCTCGTCGCGGCGCGCGCCACCGATGGCGGCGTCGAAGCCCCACTTGTCCAGCGCCTGCTTCAGCGCCTGGGTCTTCATCACGTCGGTGTGCACGGTGGCGCCGTGGCTGATCGGGCCGATGCCCTGGGCGAGCCCGTCCGGGTTGGTCCAGGTCCGCAGCTCGACCCCGGTCTCGGCGGCGCGGCGGTCGCGGAAGGCGATCATTTCCCGGAACTTCCACGTCGTGTCGACGTGCAGCATCGGGATCGGCGGCTTCGCCGGGTAGAAGGCCTTGACCAGCAGGTGCAGCAGCACCGAGCTGTCCTTGCCGACCGAGTACATCATCACCGGGTTCTGGAACTCGGCGGCGACCTCGCGCAGGATGTGGATGCTCTCCGCCTCCAGGCGGTCGAGGTGGGACTGCGGGCGCGGGGCTGGCATCGGGCGGGCAAAGTGTGAAGGAAGTCGCAGTCTAGCCTAGGCTTGCTGCAATGCGCCATCGAAAAGCCCGGCCAAAGCACCCGGATGCCGCCTGCCGCTAAAATCGCCGGTTCGTGGCCGCCTTCGGCCCCGGATTCCGTTCCCCGAGACCCATTCCCCGCACATGAAAATCCTCGTCGGCTACAAGCGCGTGGTGGACTACAACGTCCGCATCCAGGTCAAGCCGGACGGTTCCGGCGTGGTCACCGACGGCGTCAAGCTGTCCCCGAACCCGTTCGACGACATCGCGCTGGAAGAAGCCCTGCGCCTGCGCGACAAGGGCATCGCCAGCGAGGTGGTGGTCGCCACCATCGCCCCGGCCGACGCCCAGCCGCACCTGCGCAACGGCCTGGCGATGGGCGCCAACCGCGCCATCCACGTGGTCGCCGACGGGCCGGTGCAGCCGCTGACCGCCGCCCGCGCGTTCCTCAAGCTGGTCGAGAAGGAACAGCCCGACCTGGTCATCCTCGGCAAGCAGGCGATCGACGACGACGCCAGCCAGACCGGGCAGATGCTGGCCACGCTGTGGGGCCGCCCGCAGGCGACCTTCGCCAGCAAGCTCGATGTCGAGGCCGGCAAGGCCACCGTGGTGCGCGAAGTCGATGCCGGCCTGGAAACACTCGAAGTCGACCTGCCGGCGGTGGTCACCACCGACCTGCGCCTGAACGAGCCGCGCTTCATCAAGCTGCCGGACATCATGAAGGCCAAGAGCAAGCCGCTGGAGACCATCGCCTTCGCCGACCTCGGCGTGGATGCCGGCGACACCTTGAAGACCACCCACTACGCGGCGCCGGCCAAGCGCAGCCGCGGGGTGATGGTGAAGGACGCGGCCGAACTGGTCGCCGCACTCAAGCAGAAGGGGTTGCTGTAATGGGCAAGGTACTGATCGTCGCCGAACACCTGGACGGCAAGCTCAACGCCGCCACCGCCAAGTGCGTGTCCGCCGCGCAGGCGCTGAAGCCGGACTCCATCGACATCGTCGTGCTCGCCGCGGATCCGGCCGGCGTCGCCGCCGAGGCCGCGCAGATCGCCGGCGTGGCCAAGGTGCTGACCGTCGCCAATGCCGCCAACGCCAACGCCATCGCCCAGGTGCAGGCGCCGCAGGTCGCCGCGCTGGCCAAGGGCTACACCCACGTGTTCGGCCCCAGCACCACCTTCGGCAAGGACCTGATGCCGGCCGTCGCCGCCCTGCTCGGCGTCGCCCAGGTGTCCGACGTGATGGCAGTCGAAGGCAGCCACGCGTTCAAGCGCCCGATCTACGCCGGCAACGCCATCGTCACCGTCGAGGCCCCGGCCGACCACGCGGTCGTCGCCACCATCCGCACCGCGTCCTGGCCCGAAGCCGCGCGCGGCGGCAATGCCGCGGTCGAAGCCGCTGCGGTCGATGTCGCGCTGCCGACCCACACCCGCTACGTCGGCCTCGCCGCCGGCAAGTCCGACCGCCCCGACCTGCAGAGCGCGAAGCGCGTGGTTTCGGGCGGTCGCGGTGTCGGCTCGAAGGAGAACTTCGAGATCATCTACAAGTTCGCCGACAAGCTCGGGGCGGCGGTCGGCGCCTCGCGCGCCGCGGTCGACGCCGGCTACGTGCCGAACGAGCTGCAGGTCGGCCAGACCGGCAAGATCATCGCGCCGGAACTGTACGTCGCGGTCGGCATCAGCGGCGCGATCCAGCACCTGACCGGCATCAAGGACGCCGGCACGATCGTCGCGATCAACAAGGACGGCGACGCGCCGATCTTCGAGATCGCCGACATCGGCCTGGTCGGCGATTTGTTCCAGATCCTGCCGGAGTTGCAGGCGGCGCTTTGACGCGCCGCATTGGTCCGCTCCGATGCGGCACGGACGCCCTTCGAATCCACGGACGCCAATGACACAGCCGAAGCCGAACCCCCCCTACCCGCCGGCGCCACGCCGGCAACGCCCTTGGCTGCGCGCATCGCTCGCGCTCGCGTACGCGCTGGCTTTCGCGCTGTTCTTCTGGTGGATGGACCGGCGCATGCTCGGCGTCGCGCGCGACACGTACTTCGGCTGGTTCGTGCTCGGCAATGCGCTGCCCGGGCTGGTCCTGGCCGCATTGCTGACCGCGCTGACCCGCCGGCCGGGCGTCTCCTTCCTCATGGTCTTCACGCTGCAATGGCTGATCTACCACGCGTGCGCGATGAAGATCGCGATCCTGGACGATCCGATCGGATTGCAGGACCTGTATTTCGTCACCAGCCTCAACCAGGCTTCGATCGCGGTGCTGGGCCGCTACATCGAGCAGCCGGTCCTGCTCGGCCTCGGCGTCCTGGCCGGCGTGGCCGCGATCGTCGCGCTGTGGCGCTGGGAGAAGCCGGCCTTCCGGGCCTTCCGCGCGGCGCAAATGGTACTGCTGGTGGTATCCGTCGGCATGATCTACGCGATGGTGGCCTCGCTGCCGCCATGGAGCGGCTGGTACAACAAGGACACCTTGCGCCCATGGCGATTCGGCGCGATGCCCGCCATCCTGCATGGCGGTTTGATGTCGTACCTGGTCTACACCCACAACGAAAACATGCACACCTTCCAGACCGTCGACGCGACCGCGGTACGCGGCCTGCTGGCGAAGGTTCCGGTCGAAACCCAGCCCGCCGAAACCGACGCCACCCATCCCGACGTGGTCGTGATCCTGAGCGAGTCGCTGTTCGACTCGACGATCATGAAGGGCATGGCGGGCCTGCCCGAAACGCTGCCCAACGTCCGCGCCAGCATCGCGCAGGGACATGGCGGCTACATGAAGGTCCCGACCTTCGGCGGCGGCACCATCCGCACCGAATTCGAGGTCATGACCGGCATGCCGATGGATGCGTTCCCGAACGCGCCCTTCCCGTACGTCACGCTGGTGCGCGACCACATCCCGGGCCTCGTCAGCGAACTGAAGAAACACGGTTACCGCACCATCGCCGTGCACGCCAACGACGGCAGCTTCTGGAACCGGCAGAACGCGTACAAGGCGATCGGCTTCGACCGCTTCATCACCAAGCGCGAGTTCCCCAAGCATTCCGCGCACAACGGCCGCTGGATTTCCGACGCGGTCATGACCGACATCATCCTCGACCAGCTCGCGCGCGCCTCGCGGCCGACGTTCGTGCTGGGATTGAGCATGGAAACCCACGGCCCGTACACCGACCGGAAGACCACCGACCAGGCCGCCCGCGACGCGGTGCAGATACCGCCCGGCCTGACCGCGCAGGAATCGCTGGAACTGCGCAACTACCTGTACCACGCGCACCGCGCCGATGCGCAGTTCGCGCGGCTGCTCGAGGGCCTGGAGGCGCGCAAGCGCCCGACCGTGTTGCTGTTCTTCGGCGACCACCTGCCCGGCCTGCGCGACGTGTTCCAGACCACCGGCTTCTACGACAACCGCCCCGCGGTCAAGCAATACGTCCCGTGGGTGCTCGTGCGCACCGACCGGCCGGACAACAAGACCATCCCCCATGCCGAGTCCTGGATGCTGCCGGGCATGCTGCTGCAGCTCGCGGGCTTCAACGACGATCCGTATTTCGCGCTGACCAACGGATTGTCGCGGCGGCTGTCGCCGGAATCGAAAACCCTGCCGCCGGCGCTGGCGCATGGGCTCAATGCCGCGGCGGTGGCGCGGATCCAGGGATCCTTCGCCGGCTACGCCAGCGAGTCGGCCCGGCGCCAGGGGGGCAAGTGACCGCAATGAAGTCCAAATTCGCGACCAGCGCCTGCATCGCACTCGCCCTTGCCGGCTGCTCGCGCGCCAGCCTGTCGCTCGACCCGGACATCGTGCCCGGCGGCGCGCTCGGGCACGGGTCGATCATCACGGTCAAATGGGACGCCGGCAAGATCGACACCAAATACGTGCGGCTCTACCTGATCCGCCCCGGCGATGGCGAACGCCGCTGGATGCAGGCCCCTCCCACCGGGTCGCGCAAGACCGGTGCGTGGGCGACCGATGGAATCACCTTCGTCCTGCGCGATTCGCGGGAACGGGAGCTGGCGCGACGCACCCTGGTGACATCGCCCTGCCCGCGCAAGCAGAAGGACGGATAGTCCTTCCGCTCCGCGAACGCGTCGGCCGCCGGAACGCGGCGACCACGGGTCAATAGATGTCGATGTCCATCGGCCACCAGTCCGAGGAGGATGGCTTGGTGGCGAGCTTGGTATTGGCGAGATTGGTGCCGCTGCTCAGCGACACCGTCACGTCCCTGGTTGAAGGGTTCATCCAGCCCAAGTCGCCGAAACCGTCGCCGTTGAAGTCGCCCTTGGCCACCAGTACCGCGCTGGCAGGAGCCGTGTGGCTGTTGTAGGCGGTCCTCGTGATTCCGCTCATGTACCACACGATGAATTTCCCGGCCGATTTGGAGTGGAACACGATGTCGCCCATCTTGTTCCCGTTGACGTCGACCAGGGCGCGTGGCTCGTACCCGCTCGGAAAGACCAGGCTGGTGTTCTTCAGGCTGAAGGTCGTCCCCAAGCTCAATTCCATCACCAGTTTCCGTTGCGCATCGCTGAACACCAGATCGGCCTTGCGGTCGCCGCTCATGTCCATGGCGCCGAGCAAGGTCAGTCCGGTGGACACGGAATGACTGTTGTAAGCCGTGCGGGTACTCCCGTCCATGTACCAGATCGTGATTTTCCCGGAGGTGGGGCTACGGAAAACGATGTCGGACTTGCCGTTGCCGTTGATGTCGGCGACCGCGACCGGCCGGTAACCGGACGGAATCGCATAAGGCAGCGCCGCGACGGCGTCGAATGTCGTGCCGTTGCTGCTCTTGGCGACGAACAGGTTGAGCGCGGCATCCTCCATCAGGAGTTCGCTGTGCCCGTCGCCGTCGAAATCGGCGGCATCGATGACCGACAGGCTGCCGGACACCGTCGACGTCGCCTTGCCGGTATCCGTCGCGCCGTCCAGGAACCAGGTCCAGAGCTGTGCAGTGGAATGCTTGAAGAAGAACAATTCTGTCCGGCCGTTGCCGTTGATATCCATCCACCTCGCCATCGGCATGGCCGACGAGCCGCCGCCGACCACCATCGCGCGGAACCCGGATACCGCCGGCATCACCTGGCCGAGGCTCTTCGCGTTGTCCTCGGAATTGTTCACACCGCACGCCTTCCCGCCGCAGAACGTGATGCGCGGATTCGAGAAGGTCAGGTACGAGGTCTGGCCCGAATCGCCGTAGGCCATGATGGTGTAGAACGCTGCCGGCTTGTAGCCGAACGAATAGTCGAACGCGCCGTAGTCGTCCGGATCGTCGAGCTTGCCGTCGTCGCCCTTGGCGGTGTTGCGATCGTGCTGCGAACCGATGTTGTGCCCGAGCTCGTGGGCAAGGGTATGGTCCTCGCAGTAGTAGGTATTGCCGTCCTGTTCGTTCTTGTCGGTGCCGTCGCTGACGACCGAATAACCGAAGTAGTCCCAGCCGTTGTCGGCGGTGACCTGCTGCTTGCCGCCGCCGACCAGCCACGCGATGCCGCAGCTGTCCTGCTCCGGATCCTTGAACGGCCGCACCAGCGACACTAGGTCGGCGCCGTACTGCTCGCGCGCGGCGCGTAGTGCGTTGAAAGCCGCGTTCGGCGTGGTTTTCTGCTGCGTATCGGTGTCGTAACCGGTGAGTTGCCCCAGCGCGGCGTCATTGGTGTTGGTGTCGGTGTAACTCACCTGCATCGTGTGCACGAGACGGATCTGGCCGCTGACCTTGCTGTTCACCAGGCCCGCGTTCGCGGTATCCACCATGCTGTTGAGCCGCGTCAGCACGTTCCCCGTCCCGCCTTGCGCGGTGACGAAACCCTGCGTGTAGCCGATCACCAGGTCGATGGTCGTCGTCGCGGTCGTAGCCGCGGAGACGGAGTGCGGTGCAAGGGCACCCGGCTTCGCTCCTCCCGCGGCGGACTGGGCCATGCGCAGGCGCTGCAGCGCGGCCGGGGCGACATTCAGATAGTCGGGGGAAACCGGATTGGCCGCATGGCTGGCGAGGCCCGCGAGCTGGCTCGGATCGGTCTCCACCAGCCAGCTGGCGCCACCGCGCGTGGTCAGGCGCAGCGGGCGCGCTTCGGGTTGGCCGATGCTGCCGTACACCGCGCCGGCACCGAAGGTCAGGATTGCCTGCACGCCTTCCATGCCGGGCAGGTGCCCGATCCAGGTCCAGTCGCCGGACTCGTCGTGGCGGATGCTGCGGTCGTACCGGAAGTCCAGCACGCGGCCATCCGGAGTCGCGACGCGGAGCGTGCCAGTGGCGACCGCATCCAGCGCGTGCCGTTCGCTGAGCTCGGTGCGGTGCCAGGTGTAGGCGCCGTCGCGGACCGGCGCCCGCGCGTCGTAGCGCAGCAGTTCGCCGCGATCGGGCATGGCGGCGAAACGTGCGTGTCTCGTTGCGGGCGAAGCCGAAACCGGCACGGCGGCGCCTTGCGTGGCCAGGCCCGTGGGCTGGTGCGCTACACGGGCCCCGACCATTGCATCGCCGCCTTGCTTGGTGCATGCGACCAACGACAATCCCGCCGCCAGGACCATCCCGAAAGTAGTCGATGACCGCATGCGGTCTCCCCTTGATCAACTGCCAACGCGGCGATTATCGCGCCGTCTGGGCATCGAACTTGCGATTGCGCCACATTTTCGCCGGTCGGACGCGCCCTCGCCATGTATTCAGCATTCCGGGCCCCTCTCGCCGCGACGGTACACTCCCGCGATCCACCGCGCACCGTTGCGCGGAAATGCGCATCCGCACGAGGACCGGACGATGATCGGCATCATCCACATGGGCGCCGCGAAGACCGGCTCCAGCACGCTGCAGGAGTTCTTCCACCTCAACCGCGGGCGGTTGCGCGATGCCGGCGTGTTCTACCCGCGCAGCCCCGGGACGAAGCAGCACGGCCTGCTCGCCGAAGCCTGCATCGACCCGGCGCGCGAACCGGACCCGGACGCGGCCGAGCGCCGCAACCGCGCGTTCCGCGAGGCCTTCGCGAAGGAAATCGCGCGCGACGCGCGCGGCATGGACTCCCTGCTGGTGTCGTCGGAACTGTTGCATGCGCGGCTGTGGAACGCCGGCGAGATCGGGCGGCTGAAGGCATTGCTCGAGCCATGGTGTTCGTCGTGGCGCATCGTGTTCTACATGCGCCGCCAGGACCGTTACGCGACCAGCCTGCACAGCACCTACCTGCGCCGCGGCGGCGAATCGGACGCGTTGCTGGAAACGCTGAACCCGCACCACTTCATGTACGGCCACATCCTGGACCTGTGGGCCGGCGCGTTCGGCGCCGGGGCGATGCGACCGCGCGTGTTCGAGCGCGGCGCGCTGGTCGACGGCGACATCGCGGCCGATTTCATCGCCGCCAGCGGCCTGCCGCTGGCGCTCGCGGATTGCCAACACCCCGCCGATCGCAATGCCGCCTTCTCCGCCGACGCGCAATGGTTCCTGCGCGAGTTCAACCGTCGCAGACCGAGGGTTGTGGAGGCCTCGGACGATGGCGAAACGCGCTTGCGCCGCAATCTCGCGGACTTCCTCGCGGCGCGGGTCGCCGGCCCGCCCGCGCTGCCGGAGCGCGAATCGGCGCGCGCGTTCTACGCCGGATACCGCGCGGCGAACGCCGAGGTGGCGCGGCGCTGGTTCGGGCGCGAGGCGCTGTTCGACGAATCGTTCGACGACTATCCGGAAGTCGCGACCCGGGCGCATCCCGACGCGATGGACATCGCCGCGCCGTTGCTGCGGCAGCTCGCCGCGAATTCGGTGTGGCTGGACCAGGACCGCAGGCAACGGCTCGCCGACGCGAAATCGAACGCGGCCCTGCTCGCCGCGCTGGCCGGATTCGTCGAGGAATGCGACCCGGCGCTGGCGCAGCGGCTGCGCGAAGCCGGCCGCGGCTGAGCTTCAGCCGGCGAGCGCGACCCCGGTCTTGGCGGCGACGTCCTCGCGGCTCACGCCCTCGGCCAGTTCCACCAGCCTCAGGCCCGAGGGCTCGACGTCGAACACGCCGAGTTCGGTGATGATGCGGTTGACCACGCCCACGCCGGTCAGCGGCAGCGTGCATTCGGGGATGATCTTCGGGTCGCCGTTCTTGGTGGTGTGCTCCATCAGCACCACCACGCGCTTCACGCCGGCGACCAGGTCCATCGCCCCGCCCATGCCCTTGACCATCTTGCCGGGCACCATCCAGTTGGCCAGGTCGCCCTTGTCGGTGACTTCCATCGCGCCAAGGATGGCGAGGTCGATGTGGCCGCCGCGGATCATCGCGAACGAATCGTGGCTGCCGAAATAGCTGGCGCCCGGCACCGCGGTCACGGTCTGCTTACCGGCGTTGATCAGGTCGGCGTCGATCTCGGCCTCGGTCGGGAACGGGCCGATGCCGAGCAGGCCGTTCTCGCTCTGCAGCCAGACGTTCATGCCCTCGGGAATGTAGTTCGCCACCAGCGTCGGCAGGCCGATGCCCAGGTTCACGTACGCGCCATCGGAAAGCTCGCGCGCGGCGCGCTGCGCCATTTCATCGCGGGTCCAGGCCATGTCAGTTGCCCTCCGGCTGGCGGATCGTGCACTGTTCGATGCGCTTCTCCGGATGCGGGTTGTGCACGATGCGGTCGACGTAGATGCCGGGCAGGTGCACCTGGTCGGGGTCGATCGCGCCGATTTCGACGACTTCCTCGACCTCGGCGACGCAGACCTTGCCGGCCATCGCGCAGGCGGGGTTGAAGTTGCGCGCGGTCTTGCGGAACACCAGGTTGCCGGACTTGTCGGCCTTCCATGCCTTGACCAGCGAAACGTCGGCCTTGAGCGCGGTTTCCAGCACGTACCAGCGGCCGTCGATCTGCCGCGTTTCCTTGCCGTCGGCGACCACGGTGCCGTAGCCGGTGGCGGTGAAGAACGCGGGGATGCCGGCGCCGCCGGCGCGCAGGCGCTCGGCGAGCGTGCCCTGCGGGTTGAACTCGAGCTCGAGCTCGCCGCCGAGGAACTGGCGCTCGAATTCCTTGTTCTCGCCGACGTAGGACGAAATCATCTTGCGGATCTGCCGCGTCGTCAGCAACTGGCCGAGGCCGAAGCCGTCGACGCCGGCGTTGTTGGAGATGACGGTCAGGCCCTTCACCCCCGAATCGCGCAGCGCCGCGATCAGCGCCTCGGGGATGCCGCACAGGCCGAAACCGCCGACCGCGAGGGTCTGGCCGTCGGCGACCAGGCCGGAGAGCGCTTCGCTGGCGCCGGGATAGAGTTTCATGCGTCCGCTTCCTCTTGCGACCTGCCGCGATGGATCACGCGCTGCGCGCGAGCAGTTCCTCGGCCTTGCCGTAGAACTCGTCGATGGTGTTGGCGTCGGAGAGGTTGAACTCGCCGAAGTTCAGCCCGGTCAGGCCTTCGACCTCGAGCACGAGGTTCATGCTGTCGAGCGAATCGAGCCCGGCATGGGTGAAGGTCTCGTCGTCGGCGATGGACACGTCGTCGAGCCCCTTGACCCGCCTGATGCCTTCCACGACGGCGTTCCGGAATTCGTCTTTCGTCATTGGGCTCGTTTCCGCGCTGCGATGTTCAGGACACGCATTCTATCGCCATCGTGGCCCAGGACAGGCCGACGCCGAACCCGCACAGCAGGATCCGCCCCGGGGGCGCCGCCAGCCGCGGTTCCAGCATCAGCGGCAGCGTCGAGGACACGGTGTTGCCCAGTTGCCCCGCTTCGAACGGCGCCTTGTCCGGGCGCAGCCCGAGCTTGCGGCCGAGGTTGTCGACGATGAACCTGCTGCCCTGGTGCAGCAGGACCAGGTCGATGTCGTCGAAGGACAGCCGTTCGCGCGCGAGGTAGGCCTGCACCTGCTCCGGCACCACGGTCATGCTGAACTTGAACACGTTGCTGCCCAGCATCGCGAGCGGCTTGCCGGGCGCGGGCACCGCGATCGAATGGCCCATGCTGCCGTCGGATCCGAAGATCGCGGGCCGGCAGCGGTACACCGGGTCCGGCGCGAGCCAGGTCACCGTCGCCGCGTCGCCGAACAGCAGCTCGGTGTCCCAGTCCTGCGGGTCGAGGATCTTCGAATACGGATCGGCGGTGAACAGCAGCCCGGAGCGCAGCCCGTTCGCCTGCATGAACGCGGTCGCCACCGCGAGCCCGTACACGTAGCCGGAACAGCCCAGCGAGATGTCGAAGCTGGCGGCGCCGGACGGCAGCCCGAGCTTGCCGTGGACCACGGCCGAGGTGTGCGGCAGGCCGTGCGCGTCGGGGTTCTGCGTGCACACGATCACGCAGTCCACCGACGCCGGGTCGAAACCGGGCCGCGATTCGAGCGCGCGGTACGCCTGCACGCACAGGTCGGAGGTTTCCATGCCCGGGTCGCGCCGCGACAGCGATTCGAAGCCGAGCTTGTCGCGGATGAACGCCTCGTCCTTGCCGACGGCGTCGCGCCGCTCGAGGTTGGAGACGCGCCGCGGCGGCACGTACGAGGCGATCGCGCGGATGCCGATCATCGCCATTCCCCGTAGTAGATCTGCCCGGCGTTGCCGCGCCCGTCGCGGATGTCGCCCTGGTAGAACGCGCCGAGCTTGCGCTTGAAGTCGATGCGCAGGGGCAGGCCCGGCAGCCGGTCGCATTTCATCCGCACGAACACGACCTTGACCCCGCCCCCGGCCGGGCCGGCGCGAAGCAGGGCCTTGAACCCGGCGATGATCGCCTCGATCGTCGTGTAGCCCGCCAGGCCGGCCGGCACGCGCACGCCATCGGCATCGAACTCGAAGTTGCGCGCCAATCCGTCCTCGTCGTAGGGCGAGGTCGCGACGATGGGTTCGCCGCGCGACACCAGGTACACCACGCCATCCGCGTCCGACCAGGTACCCACGATCGCCGACCGGTCCTGCGGCGCCTCGTCCTGGTAGCGGATTTGCCGGTCGGTTCGATGCTCGAACCGGAAATCGAAGCCTTCCTCGGCCGCGCGCGGGCGCAAGCCGAGCAAATCGTCGATGACAGCCGCGCTGTGCAGGTAATCCCTGCCGCCGCGCAGCGTGAACTCGCGGTCAAGCTTCATCGCGCAGCTCCTTGAGGTAGCGCTTCATGTTGCCGGCGTGGCCGCGCGCGAAATTGCCCGACACGTCGCCGCCGTCGGGCACGTCGCGGATCACAACCGCGCCGATGCGCACGTCCGCCCCGTCGCCGACGCGCACCATGTTCGAGATCGTGGCCGATGCGCCGATCCACGCGCGCGCGCCGATCCGGGCGCGGCCGGCGACGACCACGTTGCTGGAAATCGTGGCGCCCGCGCCGACTTCGGCATCGTGGCCGATGTTGCACAGCACGCCGACGTGCGCGTCGCGCCCGATGCGGGTGGCCTCGCCGCGGATCGCGGAACGGACGACGACCGCCCCGGCGTGGATGAACGCATCGTCGCCCACGTCCACGCCGCCGAAGTGCGGCATGTGCAGGCGCCTGCCCGCCACGACCTTCGCGTACAGGCCATCGCAACCGAGGATCGCGCCGGCCTCGATGCGCACGCCGGCGCCGATCGACACCGGGCCATCGACGACCACGCGCGGGCCGATGCTGCTGCCGGCACCGACGCGCACTTCGCCGCGCAGCACCGCCGACGGGTCGACCGACGCGGAAGGATCGATCTCGGCCGCCGCGCCGGATCGCGGGAATCGTTGCGCGGCGTGCAGGTGGTGGTAGAGCTCGTCGGGGTGTTCAGCCACGATCATCGCGCGGCCGCGCGCATCGGCGCCCGCGAGCGAGGCCGGCACGACCACGGCCGCCACCGACGGGTTGTCGAGCGCCATGGCAAGGTAGCGCCGGTCCGCGGCGAGGCAGACCACGCCTTCCTGTCGCGTCCAGGCGAAACCGGTCTGCCGCGCCCGCGCAAGGGCCTGCCGCATCCCCGCATCGGGCTCGCGGATGCCGAACGCATCCTTCGCCGCGGCCAGCTCCTCCGCCAGGCCGCCATCCCACGCCGTCATGGTGTTCCCTGCATTGCCGTGTTCTTTTCAAGTGTGGCACAGGCCGCCACGGGCTAGAATTACGCGGGATTCCGAACGCCCGGCGCCGGGATCCCCCACGCAACCGGCACAGGGAACAGCATGCAGGCGCAGCCAGGCGAACCGCATCCGCCATCCGCAGCGGCCAGGACGACGGATCCGCTCGTGAGCGTGGTGGTGCCGGTCTACCGGTCCGGGCAGCAACTGAACGCGCTGTACGCGCGGCTGCGCCCGGTGCTCGACGCGATCGATCCCGCGTGGGAACTGATCCTCGTGGACGACGCCAGCGGCGACGGGACCTTCGACGTGATGCGCGCGTTGCGCGAGGCGGACCCGCGCGTGCGCCTGATCCGCTTCGCGCGCAACGCCGGGCAGCAGAACGCGACGCTGTGCGGATTGACCCGCGCCCGCGGCCAGTTCGTGTTCACCCTCGACGACGACCTGCAGAACCCGCCGGAGGAAATCCCGCGCTTCATCGAACGCCTGCGCGCGGGCGACGACCTGGTCATCGGCCGCATCGAGGGCGAGAAGCAGCACCAGGGCTACCGCAATCTCGGCAGCCGCCTTGTGCAGGCCCTGTCAGCGCGCATCGTGGGCAAGCCCCGGCACATCTCGCTTTCGAGCTACCGCGGCATGAGCCGGCGCGCGGTGGACGGCATCGCGGCCTATGCCGGCGCGCACGTCTACCTGCCCGCGTTGATGTTCAGCGCCGTGCCGGTCGACCGGATCAGCAACATCCCGGTGCCGCACCACCCGCGCAACGCGGGCCGAAGCACCTACACCACGCGCAAGCTGCTCAAGCTCGCCTCGAACCTGCTGATCAACTACTCCAACCTGCCCTTGCGCGCGGTGACGCTGTGGGGCTTCTTCGTCAGCATCGCCAGTGTCGCCTATGCGGCATGGATCGCGATCCGCGTGTTCCTGCACGGATCGCCGATCACCGGCTGGCCGACGGTCGTGGTGCTGGTGGCGTTCCTGAGCGGCAACATCATGCTCAGCCTCGGCGTCCTGGGCGAATACATCGGCCGGCTCGTGCAGGAGAATTCGCGGCTCGCGCAATTCCCGGTGTACGAGGAACTCGGGTGAACGGATCCGCCGGCCCCGGCGAACCGGGCAAGCACCGCGCAACCGCCCTGCTCGTGGCCTTCGTCGCCGGCAACGTCTCGCTGCAGCTGCTCGCGGCGAAGCTGGTCAAGGACGCCTCCACGCTGCCGCCTTCGCGCCCGTTCGCGCTGGCGGCGCTGCTGGGCATCGTGCTCGCGCTGGCCGCGGCCCGGTTCCTGGTGTGGGGCGAAATGCACAAGCGCTATCCGCTCAGCCTCGCCTACCCGGCGAACGCGCTGTTCTTCCCGCTGGTGATGGCGCTGGCCTGGTTCTACGGGGAAACCGTGACGAAGGCGAACATCGCGGGCGCGGCGCTGGTCACCTTCGGCGTCGTGCTGTGCCTGCTCGGCAATCCGGACGAGGCGCCCGACCCGTGACCGCCTGGATCGCGTTGGCGGCGTCGCTGCTGTGCACGATCGGCGCGCAGCTGTACTTCAAGGCCTATCACCTGCAGCACCGTCGCGCGCTGCTGTGGATGGCGCTCGCGCTGTTCACCGCCGCGGTGCCATGCACCATGTTCGCCGTGCGCGACCTCGGCGTCGCCCGCGTCTACGTCGCGGCGGCCCTGACCTATGTCGCCGCACCGCTGCTCGCGATCCGCCTGTTCGGCGAACGCTTCGGCCGCCTGCAGGTCGCCGGGCTGGCGTTCATCGTCGCGGGCGTGGTCGTCTACAACCTGGCCTGATCCCCGGCAAGCGCGAAGAGCGCCGCGGGAAACGATCCGCGCAGCGAGGCGCTCCGTCGCGCGGATCCGGGTCGGTTCGCGTGTAGTACCATTCCGGGCCGCTACCCGCGCCCGCGCGACTCATGCGGATGCTGCCCGCGCGGATGGCCGTCGAACACGGCGATGCCAGCCGCGCGCCACTCGGACACGGCCCCATGCGGCACGCCCGACGATCGTTCGACCACTCCGACACGACGATGATGAAGATTCCTTTCAACCGCCCCTTCATGACCGGAAACGAGCAGGCCCGCATCGCGCAGGCGCACGCGCTCGGCCACCTGTCGGGCGACGGCAAGTTCACCAGGGAATGCCATGCCTGGCTCGAGGCGCGGACCGGCGCCGCCAAGGCGCTGCTGACCCATTCGTGCACGGCCGCGCTGGAAATGGCCGCGCTGTTGCTCGACCTGAAGCCCGGCGACGAAGTGATCATGCCGTCGTTCACCTTCGTCTCGACCGCGAACGCATTCGTGCTGCGCGGCGCGGTCCCGGTGTTCGTCGACATCCGCCCCGACACGCTCAACCTCGACGAATCGCTGGTCGAGGCCGCGATCACGCCCAGGACCCGGGCGATCTGCGTGGTGCACTACGCCGGCGTGTCCTGCGAGATGGACGAGATCCTCGCCATCGCGCAACGCCACGGGCTGGCCGTGGTCGAGGACGCGGCGCAAGGCATCATGTCGACCTACAAGGGCCGCGAGCTCGGCGCCATCGGCGCGCTCGGCGCGCTGAGTTTCCACGAGACCAAGAACATCATCTCCGGCGAGGGCGGCGCGCTGCTGGTCAACGACCCCGCGCTGGTCGAGCGCGCGGAAATCATCCGCGAGAAGGGCACCAACCGCAGCAAGTTCTTCCGCGGCCAGGTCGACAAGTACACCTGGGTCGAAGTGGGCTCGTCCTACCTGCCCAGCGAGATCCTCGCGGCGTTCCTCGCGGCGCAGCTGGAGCAAGCGGATTCGATCACTTCCCGGCGCCTCGCGCTGTGGGACCGCTACCACGCGTGGGCCTCCGCGCACGAGGCCGGCGGCAGGCTGCGCCGACCGGTCGTGCCGGACCATTGCACCCACAACGCGCACATGTACTACCTGTTGCTGCACGACCTCGACGACCGTAGCCGGTTCATCGCCCGCTTGAAGGAGAACGGGATCGGCGCGGTGTTCCATTACATCCCGCTGCATTCCTCGCCGGCGGGCCTTCGCCACGGGCGCGCGGCGGGCGCATTGCCGGTGACGGATTCTGTGAGCGACCGGCTGGTGCGCATGCCTCTGTGGGTCGGCATCGAGGACCACCTCGACGACGTGCTCGAAGCGGCGGACGCCGCGCTCGGGCAGGCGGGCTAGCGCGGTTTCCGGGGATAGAGCCGGTAGCGCGACTGGAAGGACGCCGAAAACACGTTGAGCTTGTTGTCCTTCAGGAACCGCGCCAGCTCGGCGCGCCGTTCCGGCGGATACCGGCAGATGATCAGCGCCGGGGCGCATTTCTCCGGCACGCGCTCCGGGTGCGCGGCGAGCTCGCCGATCTGCAATGCCAACCGCCTCTGGAAATCGCTGCTGCTGCGGGCGCCGCCCCACGTCGCCACGCTCAGGCAGCATTGCAGCGCGATGAGTCCCGCGGCGCAGGCGGTGGCGACCATTCGCCCCGCGCCGCGCGAGCGCGCGCCGCCAGCGGTGGCCGACATGGCATCGATCGCCATGAGCAGCAAGGCGACGACGCCGAGCTGGTAGAGGAACACGTATCGCGGCTGCCAGAAATAATCGGCGCCGAACAGGCTCGCCCTGCCGACGAGGATCCCCGCGATCGCACCATAGAGGTAGAGCATCAACGCCATCGCCGCGTATCCCGCGCGGCCCGTCGGCCGGGACCAGGCGCGCCACCAGAACCAGGCGTGCGCGAACAGCATCGCGGCGAAAATCAGCCACTCCGCGCCCGTCGCCCCGGAACCGAACAACCACGCGAGCTTCGACTTCTGCGCGATGGCGGCGACCAGGGGTGCGCGCAGGCCGACGAGCAGGCCCGGCAACCCTTCGGAGAGCGCATGCAGGATGTTCCCGGCGCTGAACTGGTCCGCCATCGGATACGCCGCGACCGCCCCGCGCGTGATCGCGAAACGGAACGCCCGGTACACGACATAGGCGGCGGCGACCGGAAGCGCCACCTGGCCCAGGGCAGGAGCCATGGACGCAGGGCGCGCGTCCTGCCCGCGCCGATTCCACAGGATCGTCGCCAGCACGATCGCGATGCTGGCCAGCAGCCCCGTGTCGTCGGTGACCACGTCCATCGCAAACGCGGCGCCGAACGCGATCCACGCAGTCCGATGCGTCCGATCGACATTGGCCTTCCACGCCGCCAGCAGGCAGGCGAGCACGAAGAAATGGCCGCTGAAGCCCATGGTGAGCAGTGGCCAGGTGTAGATCGTTCCCGCGTTCAGCGAGAGATAAACCGCGGCCAGCGCCACGAAAGCGAGCCGGAACCAGGCGCGCCCGCGCAGGTCGCGGTCGACCGGCGCCGCGATCCTCCAGAACAAGGCGATGTTCGCGAACGCGAACAGCACCCCCACGAATGCCTGGATGCTGTAATCGAGATCGAACCACTTGTAGTGGAAGTAGAGGATGGCCCGCCGCAGCGGTTGCGCGTGATCGAGGGCGAACCGCTTGACGAAGAAATCCGACAGCGCCAACCCGGAACCGGCCGCCTTGCGCACGAATCCGTCGAGGTAGGTCCATTCGTCCGACATGATCAGCGGGTTGGCCAGGCGGGCGGCGTAGGCCAGCACGTTCGCGCCGGCCAGGACCAAGGCGGCGGGAAACACGGCTTTTCCCCAATCCCCGCGAATTTCCATGCCGAGCCCCCCGGATCCGCCGCGTCGGCGGCGCCATCGCGCATGGTAAGATTTAAAGGCCTTCCATGCCCGGACGTAGACATCGTGAAATTTCGTTTCGCCCTGATTTCCTGCCTCGGCTTCGCACTCGCGGCATGCGGGCAGCACGGCGCCCCCGCGAACGCCTCGCAGGATGCCAAGGAAGCGTCGTCGCAGCCGCAAGCCGCGGCGCAGGCGCCCAAGAAGCATCGGCTGACGGCGGAGGACATCGCCCAGATCAAGGCGAGCGGCAAGACCGGGATCTGGTCCGACACGACGGAAATCTGCGGCAAGGGCGCCTCGCGCGTGACCCTGACCTGGAACGCCACCGGCCAGGCCGACAAGGTCGTGGTGATGATGGTCAACCGCAAGGGCAACCAGCGCATGTTCGGCGGCGGCGCGAGCATCGGCCAGAAGCAGACCGGGAAGTGGGTGTATCCCGGCATGAGCTTCAAGCTGCTCAATGCCGCGGACCGCACGGAACTCGGGTCGGTCGCCTTCACCGGGAAGCAATGCGGCTGATCCGGGCGGCACGACCGGAACGCCCGACCCCGCGTCGCTGAAACGCTCCCGCACCGGGAGCGCCCCTGCGCCAGCGGCGATGCCGCCGCGACGGATGCGGGCATCGCGGCGTTTCCCCGCCCGATCCCGACCCCGTGGAATAATCGCACGCGCATGCACCAGTCCCAGACCGTTCGTGGCGCATCCCCCTGGTCGGCCGCATGGCAGGACTGGAAGCAGGCCATCCGCGTACCGGCGCTGTGGATGAACCTCGCGCTGGAGGACCTGCGCGACCGCTATCGCCGCACCGTCCTCGGCGTCGCCTGGATCGCCATTTCCTTCGCCCTGTTCGTCGCGGTGAAGGTGCTCGTGTTCGGGCAGATGTCGGTGGCGAGCACGCGCGAATTCGCCATCTTCGTGACCATCGGCTTCGGCGCGTGGTCGTTCATCAGCTCCATGGTCACCGACGCCTGCGGCGCCTACCTGCATTCGCGCGCATGGATCCTGGGAACGGCGGTGCCCTACCCGGTCTACCTGCTGCAGGCGGCGCTGCGCAACTGGATGGTGTTCTCGCTGGTGCTGCTGGTGATGGCGGTGGCGCTGTTCTGGAAGCCGACGCCGTGGACGCCGGCGGCGCTGTTCGCCATCCCGGGCCTGCTCGCGTATTTCGTGACGTCGGTCTGGCTGTCGGCCCTGCTGGCGCCGTTGTGCGTGCGCTACCACGACCTGCTGCACGCGGTGCAAACCAGCATGCGACTGATGTTCTTCATCACGCCGATCCTGTGGATGCCCGGCCAGAGCGGCGTGCTGGCCGAGCTGGCGAAGATCAATCCCATGACCCATTACCTCGCCATCGTGCGCGACCCGCTGCTCTACAACCACTGGCCGGCGACCAGCTGGCGCGTGGTCGGTCTGGTCAATGCGCTCGGCATCGTCGCGGCCGC
>JBGAHT010000020.1:0-39712 GCA_044226035.1 Thermomonas sp.
CGCCCCGCGCCCAGCGCCGCCACCGCGGCGGTCGGCGGTTTCGACACCACCAGCGACGAGATCGACGACGAGATCCGCGAAGTCTTCCTCGAGGAATTCGAGGAGGAAATCCGCAACCTCGACCAGCTCCTGCCGCCGTGGCGCGCCGCGCCCGAGGACCTGGAGAAACTGCGCCCGATCCGGCGCGTGTTCCACACGCTCAAGGGCAGCGGCCGCCTCGTCGGCGCCAAGGCGCTGGGCGAGTTCAGCTGGAAGATCGAGGGCATGCTCAACCGCGTGCTCGACGCCTCGCGCCCCGCCAGCCCGGCGGTGGTGGCGATGGTCGACCAGGCGTTCTACACGCTGCCGCAACTGCATGCGGCGCTGCGCGGCGAAGGCGGCATCAGCGCCGACCTCGCCGGCATGGAAGCCGTGGCCGACCGCATCGCCATCGGCGAGGACGCGTACTACGACGCGCACGCGGCCGTCGCGGAACCGGCGCCGGTGGAACCGGTGGTCGAGGAAACCGCCATCGTCGAGCCGGGGCACGCGCCCGTCGCGGAACCGGTCGACGCGGGCGTACCCGCGGACGTGGACCCGGTGCTGCTCGAAATCCTCGACGCCGAAGTCCTGGGCCACCTCGCCACGGTCGAGGACTGGCTGCAGGGCGCGGGCGACGGGGCGCCGGCCAGCGACGCGCTGCTGCGCGCCGTGCACACCATGAACGGCGCGTTCGCGATGACCGAGGTGCCGGCGATCACCGAAGCGGTGACGCCCGCGGAGGCCTACGTCAAGCGCGCGCTCGCCGCCAAGGCGGTGGTCGGCGCCGAAGGCATCGCCGCGCTCGCCGCGCTCGCCACCGCCGTGCAGGGCACCATCGCCGGGCTCAAGCAGCCCGCGCCGCGCGTGCAGAAGCAGGGCGAACTCGCCGCGCGCTTCGCCGCGCTGCGCGATGCGCTGCCGGAACCGCCGCCGCCGAGCGAACACGAAGCGACGCCGCCGGACGAATGGCAACCGGCATCGGCAACGATGACGCTCGAGCCGATCGATTCCGACGCGCATGCCGAAGCCGATCGGCTGGTGGCGGAACAGCAGGCCGAGGCCGAACGCGCCGCGCAAGCGGAAGCCGGGCAACTCGAGGCCGCGCGCCTCGAAGCCGAACGCATCGAAGCCGAGCGAGTCGCCGCGGAGCAGGCCGAAACCGAACGCCTTGAAGCCGAGCGCATCGAAGCCGAACGGCTCGTGGCTGAGCGGGCTGAACTCGAACGCCTTGAAGCCGAGCGGGTCGCCGCCGAAAAAGCCGAAGCCGAACGCCACGCGGTGGAGCGGGCCGAGGCCGAACGCCTCGCCTCGGAGAAGGCGGAAGCCGAACGCGTCGCGGCGGAGGAAGCCGAATACGCGCGTATCGAGGCCGAATACGCCGCGCTGGCCGCCGCCGAAAAAGCCGAAGCCGAGCGCCTCGCTACCGAGCAGGCGGAAGCAGAGCGGGCCGCGGCCGAGCAGGCCGAAGTCGAGCGCCTCGCTGCCGAGCAGGCCGAAGCCGAACGGCTCGCGGCGGAGAAGGCGGAAGCCGAGCGCATCGAAGCCGAACGGCTCGCGGCGGAGAAGGCCGAAGCCGAACGCATCGAAGCCGAGCGTCGCGCCGAGGAAGCGCGCATCACCGCGGAACGCCGCGCGGCCGAGGAACGCGCCGCCGCCGAGCGTCGCGAGGCCGAACGCGCGGCGGTGGCCAAGGCGCGCGAACTCGCCGCGCTGGCCGCGCTGGAATCGACCGCGTCCAGCGGCGAGGACCCGGACGAAGCCCTGGACCTCAGCGACCTCGACCCCGAGCTCGTCGACATTTTCACCGAGGAATCCGGCGACCTGCTCGACCATTCCGACGGATTGCTCGCGCAGCTGCGCGATGCGCCCGAGGACCGCGAACTGCTGGTCGGCCTGCAGCGCGACCTGCACACGCTCAAGGGCGGCGCGCGCATGGCCGGCATCATGCCGGTCGGCGAGCTCGGCCACGCGATGGAAAGCCTGCTCGAGGCGGTGGTCGAACACCGCGGCGAACTCGGCCGCGACGGCGTGCCGCTGCTCGAGCGCGGCTTCGACCGCCTGCACGCCATGGTCATGCGCGTCAACGCGCGCCGCGCCGTCGGCATGCCCGAGGGCCTGATCGCCGAATTCAACGCGCGCGCGCGCGGCGAGCTGGTCGCCCCCGGGACCGCGGCCGACGCGTTGCAGGAACGCAAGGTCGTCGAGCTCAAGCCGCTGTCGGCGCCGCTGCTTGCCGCGACCGATGGCGACGACGACGAAGGCATGGCGCGCGCGCCGCAGGAACAGGTGCGCATCCGCGCCGACCTGCTCGACCGCCTGGTCAACTACGCGGGCGAGGTGGCGATCTACCGCGCGCGCCTCGAGCAGCAGCTCGGCGCGTTCCGCACGGCGATGGTCGAGATGGAGCAGACCAATACCCGCCTGCGCGACCAGTTGCGCCGCCTCGACAGCGAAACCGAGGCGCAGATCATCGCCCGCTACCAGCGCGAGCACGAGAACGCCGACGAAACCTTCGATCCGCTCGAACTCGACCGCTTCTCCACCCTGCAGCAGCTGTCGCGCGCGCTGGCCGAATCGGCCGCGGACATGTCCAGCCTGCAGGGCACGCTCGACGACCTGACCCGGCAGTACGAAACCCTGCTGCTGCAGCAGTCGCGCGTGAGCTCGGAGCTGCAGGAAGGCCTCATGCGCACGCGCATGCTGCCGTTCGATTCGCTGGTGCCGCGCCTGCGCCGCGTGGTGCGCCAGGCCGCCGGCGAGACCGGCAAGCAGGTCCAGCTCCGCCTCGACGGCGCGCAGGGCGAACTCGACCGCAACGTGCTCGAGCACATGACCGCGCCGCTGGAGCACATGCTCCGCAACGCGGTCGCGCACGGCATCGAATCCCCGGCCGATCGCAAGTCCGCGAACAAGCCGGAGGAAGGCGCGATCGCCATTGCGATGCGCCGCGAGGGTTCCGAAGTCGTGCTCGAGATCCGCGACGACGGCGCCGGCCTCGATCGCGACGCGATCCGCCGGCGTGCGCTCGAGCGCGGCCTGATCCGCGACGACGCGATCCTGGCCGAATCCGACCTCGATGCGCTGATCATGGAGCCCGGGTTCTCGACCGCGGACACGGTCAGCCGGCTCGCGGGCCGCGGCGTGGGCATGGACGTGGTCGCGAGCGAAGTGCGCCAGCTCGGCGGTTCGCTCGACATCAAGTCCAGGCTGGGCGAGGGCACCGCCTTCATCCTGCGCCTGCCGCAGACGCTGGCGGTGACGCAGGCGGTGTTCGTGCGCATCGGCGACACCACCTACGCGGTGCCGATCGCCTCGGTGCGCGGCGTGGGCCGCATTTCCCGCGACGAACTCGGCGCCGCCGACGCCAGCTACCGCTACGGCGGCGAAGACTACCCGGTGCACGACCTCGGTTCGCTGCTCGGCCACGCGCCGGCCCGGGCCGAGGGCCAGTTGCAGATGCCGCTGCTGCTGATCCGCGCCGGCGACCTGCGCGCCGCGGTGCTGGTCGACCAGGTGGTCGGCAACCGCGAAATCGTGGTCAAGCCGGTGGGTCCGCAGGTGGCGTCGCTGCCGGGCATCTTCGGCGCGACCATCATGGGCGACGGCCGCGTGGTCGTGATCCTCGACGTCGCGCCGCTGGTGCGCCGCCAGGCGGTGATGCCGCGCGAAACCGAACCGCGCGCGGAAATCGCGCAACGGCGCGTGCCGCTGGTCATGGTGGTCGACGATTCGGTCACCATGCGCAAGGTCACCGGCCGCGTGCTCGAGCGCAACAACCTCGAGGTCGCCACGGCGAAGGACGGCATCGACGCGCTCGAACGCATGGCCGATCGCGTGCCCGACCTGATGCTGCTCGACATCGAAATGCCGCGCATGGACGGCTACGAGCTCGCCACCGCGATGCGCGCCGAAGCGCGCCTGCGCGACGTGCCGATCATCATGATCACCTCGCGCACCGGCGAGAAGCACCGCCAGCGCGCGCTCGAGATCGGCGTGCAGCGCTACCTCGGCAAGCCGTACCAGGAACCCGAACTGATGCGCAACGTGTTCGAGTTGCTGGCCGGGCAGATGGCCGAATGGGGTAGCCCGCAGTGAGCCCCTCGCGCCGCGTCGTGTTGCTGGCGCGCCCCGGCCCCGCATGCGAGCGACTGGCCGAGGCCGCGCGCGAGGCGGGCGCCGAGATCGCGCTGGTCGCCGACCCGACCGACACCGAGCCGGAGGCGGTGCGCGCGGCGCAACCGGAGGCGCTGCTGGTCGCGCTGGAGCCGGCGGTGGAAACCGCGATCGAACGCTTCCAGGACATCTACACCGATCCCGACGTGATCGTGCTGTTCGAGGAAGCCGACCTCATCGTCGAACGCCAGGGCTGGGACGCGGCGCGCTGGCTGCGGCACATGGCCAACAAGTTGCGCATGCGCGACGACGTGCTGCCCGCCGGCGCCGAACCCGAGCCGCGCGAACCCGAGGTCGTGGTCGAACGCCCGACGCTGTACCAGCGCCCGGAATGGGAAGGCGACATCGGCGGTTTCACCGACGAGGCCGCGTCCGTCGTCGCCGACGTTCCTTCCGACGCCATGCTCGACCAGAACGCGCCCCGGCCCGCGTTGGAGCTCGTGCCGGCGGCTTCCATTCCGCCGCTGCGCGATCCGCTGCGTTCCGAGCTCGACGCCATCCACATGCGCGCCTCGCGCCTGGAGCTGGAAAACATCCCGCGCAAGGAAGCGGTCGTGTCGCGCGGCACGATCGTGCTGCTCGCGGGGCTCGGCGGCCCCGACGCCGTGCGCCAGTTCCTCGGCGCGCTTCCGGGCGATTTCGCGCCGACCGTGTTCGTCCACCAGCAACTCGACGGCGCCCGCCACGACAAGCTGTTGCGGCAGATGCAGCGCGCCACGACCTTGCCGCTGCTGCTGGCCGAGGCCGGCCTCGCCCCGGAACCCGGGCACGTGTACCTGGTCCCGGGCGACATCGGCGTCGTCACCGGCGGCGATGGCCCGCGCTTCGCCGAGGGGGCGCATGCCTTCTCGCAGCTGACGCCGGGCGACAACGCCATCGTCGCCTTGAGCGGCACCGACCCGACGCTGGTCGAGGCGATCATGGCCCAGTCCTGGGCCGGCGCGCTGGTGCTGGCGCAACTTCCCAGCGGCTGCTACGAGCCCACCGCCGTGCAGGCGCTGATCGCCCGCGGCATCGCCTCCGACACGCCGCCACACCTCGCCAGCCAGCTCGCCAAGCGCTGGCCGGCGCGCACAGGATCCGAACCATGAGCACGACCCGGGACAACCTCGCGCACGACATCCGCGGCGTCCTCATCCACGTCGAGGGCGACAGCCTGCTGCTGCCGAACGCGGCCGTGGCCGAGGTGCTGTCGTTCTCGGCGCCCGACCCGGTGGCGGGCGCCCCCGACTGGTTGCTCGGCAGCATCCGCTGGCGCGGCTGGCAGATGCCGCTGGTGGCGTTCTCGCGCATGGCCGGCATCGCCGACGAACAGGGCGGCCTGGGCAGCAAGGTGGTGGTGTTGAAGGCGCTCGGCGGGAATCCCAAGGCGCCGTATTTCGCGGTGCTGACCCAGGGCTTCCCGCGCCTGGTGACGGTGCCGCGCGACGAGCTGCTGCAGCACGACGATGGCGAACCGCTGCCCGACGGCGTGCTGGCGCGGGTGACGCTGCGCGAGGATTCGGCGCTGGTGCCCGACCTGGCGCGGATCGAGGCGCGCATCCAGGAAGGCCTGCAGCAGGCCGCCTGAAACCAGGTTCCTTCTCCCCGCATGCGGGGAGAGGGAAAACCTCTCAAGCAAAATCCCCGGCGAGCATCTGCAACGCGGCGATCGCGGCCAATCCGGCGGTTTCGGTGCGCAGCACGCGCGGCCCCAGGCGCGCGCCGACGAATCCCGCGGCCTGCAGCGTCGCGATGTCCTGCGGCGACCAGCCGCCTTCCGGGCCGATCGCCAGCGCACATCCGCCATCGGGGATGTTCGACGGTAGTGGCTGCGTCGCTTCCGGATCGAGCAGCAAGCGCGTCGAAGGCAAATCCGCCAGCGCGTCGGCCAACGGGCGTGGCGCGGCGACCCCGGGAACGCGCGCGCGCGCGCTCTGTTCGCAGGCCGAGGCGACGACCGAACGCCAGTGCCGCAGGCGCTTGTCCGCGCGTTCGCCGTCCAGCCGCACCTCGCCGCGTTCGCCGTGCACCGGCACGACGCCGGCGACGCCCAGTTCGGTCGCCTTCTGCAGGATCAGGTCCATCTTCTCGCCGCGGGCGATGCCCTGGACCAGCACGATCCGCAGCGGCGATTCGTTGCGCACCTCGCGCATGCCTTCGATTTCGACTTCGACCGCTTTCCTGCCTGCCGACACGATGCGCGCGTCGTAGTCGCGTCCGTCGCCGTTGAACAGCACGCAGGCGTCGCCGGCGCCGAGCCGCAGCACGCGCGCGAGGTGGCCGGCCGCGCCTTCGGGCAGGGCGATGCGCGCGCCGGCCGCGAGCGGCGCTTCGACGAAGCAGCGGATCACGCGCACGCGGTGGCCTCGACGATCGCCTCGCGCGTCACCCGCGCGAGCAGTTCCAGCTGCGCGTCGTCGATGCAGTACGGCGGCATCCAGTACAGCACGTCGCCGAGCGGGCGCAGCACCACGCCGCGCTCCAGCGCGGCGCGATAGGCGCGCAGGCCCGCGCGCAACGCGGGATCGAGCGGCGTCGCCTTGTCGCCGTCGCGGGTCAGTTCGAACGCGACGACCATGCCGGCCTGGCGCACGTCGGCGACGTGCGGCAGCGCGGCGAGCGGTTGCGCGAGCGCGGCCATCTTCGCGGCGGTGGCGCGGTTGCGTTCGAGCACGCCGTCCTGTTCGAAGATCGCGAGCGAAGCCAGCCCCGCCGCGCAGGCCAGCGGATTGCCGGTGTAGCTGTGCGAATGCAGGAAGGCGCGTTCGCGCGAATCGTCGAGGAAGCCGTCGTACAGCGCCTGCGTGGCCAGCACCGCCGACAGCGGCATGAAGCCGCCGGTCAGGCCCTTCGACAAACACATGAGATCGGGCTGGATACCCTGTCCGCCGCCGCCAGCGGCTGCGGGGGCCTGTTCGCAGGCGAACATCGTGCCGGTGCGGCCGAAGCCGGTGGCGATTTCGTCGGCGATCAGGAACACGCCGTGCACGTCGCACAGCTCGCGCGCGCGGCGCAGGTACACCGGGTCGTGCATGCGCATGCCGCCGGCGCACTGCAGCCGCGGTTCCAGGATCAGCGCGCACACCTCGCCGGCGTGTTCGTCGAGCAGCCGCGCCAGCGCGTCGGCCGCGTCCTCGGCGGCGCCGGCCGCGGACTGGCCCGCGCGCGCGGCGTAGGCATCGGGCGAGGGCGCGAACAGCGCTTCGGCGAGCAGCGGCGCATACACGCGCCGGTACAGCGGGATGTCGCCGACCGAGAGCGCGCCGATGGTTTCGCCGTGGTAGCCGTTGTGCAGGGCGACGAACCTGGTGCGCCGGGTCTCGCCGGCGTTCTGGAACCAGTGGAACGCCATCTTCAGCGCCACCTCGACCCCGGCCGAGCCGTTGTCGGCGTAGAACACCTTGGCCAGCGGCGCGCGATCCGCCTCGCGCGGGGCGATGGCGAGCAGCCTTTCCGCGAGCTCGATCGCCGGCCGGTGCGAGAACCCGGCCAGCATCACCTGTTCCAGCGTGCGCGCCTGGCGGGCGATGGCCTCGGCGATGCGAGGTTCGGCGTGGCCATGCAGGTTGGTCCACCAGCTCGACACCGCGTCGAGGTAGCGACGGCCATCGAAACCGTGCAGCCACGCGCCTTCGCCGCGCTCGATCGGGACCAGCGGCAGGGTGTCCGGATGCTCGCGCATCTGCGTGCACGGGTGCCAGAGCACCGCCAGGTCGCGCGAACGCCAGTCGCCGGCGTCCGCTATCATTCCGCTTGCATGAGGCCGATTCTGCATCCGCGCATTATTCCCGTTTCCCCCGCGTCCCGCGCATCCGCGCAGGGGGGCGGGTGAACGCGCCCGCGAAGGGCGGACGACCGCTGCCGACCATCCACGGCGTGGTGCAGGAAGACGCCGGGCCGTACCGCATGGAATGGCTGGACCTGGAGTTCGGCAACGGCGAACGCCGCCGCTACGAACGCCTCGCCAGCCGCGGCCACGGCGCGGTGGTGGTGGTGCCCATGCTCGACGCCGAGACCGTGCTGCTGGCGCGCGAGTACGCCGCCGGCGTGCACCGCTACGAACTGGGCCTGGTCAAGGGCCGCATCGACAAGGGCGAGACCGCGCTGCAAGCCGCCAACCGCGAGCTGCAGGAGGAAATCGGCTACGCCGCGCGTTCGCTGCGCGAACTGCGCACGCTGACGCTCTCGCCCGGCTACATGGGCCACCTCACCCAGCTCGTCGTCGCCCGGGACCTGTATCCGCAGCGGCTCCCCGGCGACGAGCCGGAGGAGATCGAGGTGGTGCCGTGGAAACTGGACGCGCTGCACGAACTGATGCTGCGCGAGGATTTTTCCGAAGGGCGCTCGATCGCGGCGCTGTTCATCGCACGGGAGTGGCTGCAACATGGCGGGGAATGACACGAAGGCATTGCACGAAGCAGTGATCGCGCTGGCGCGGGAAGCGGCGGCGAAGATCCTCGAGGTCTACGAAAGCGAATTCGCGGTGCAGCACAAGGACGACCGTTCGCCGCTGACCGCGGCCGACCTCGCTTCGCATCGCTGCATCCTCGCCGGGCTGGAACGGCTCGCGCCGGACATCCCGGTGCTGTCGGAGGAATCGGCCGAGGACGTGCCCGCGGTGGTGCGCCGCGAATGGCGCCGGCTGTGGCTGGTCGATCCGCTCGACGGCACCCGCGAGTTCATCAAGCGCAACGGAGAGTTCACCGTGAACATCGCCCTGATCGACGACGGCGTGCCGGTGTTCGGCGTGGTCCAGCAGCCGGTGACCGGCGCGTTGTGGTGGGGCGCGCGCGGGCTCGGCGCGTTCAAGCGCGATGGCGACGCCGACACCCCCCTGCGCGTGCGCGTGCCGGCGACCGCGCCGCTGCGCGTCGCCGCCAGCCGCTCGCACCGCGACGAGCGCACCGAGGCGTTCATGGCGAAGATGGGCGACGTCGAACCGATCGGCGTCGGTTCCTCGCTCAAGTTCTGCATGCTCGCCGAAGGCGCGATCGACGTGTACCCGCGCTTCGCCCCGACCAGCGAGTGGGACACGGGCGCCGCGCAATGCGTACTCGAAGCCGCCGGCGGCGCGGTGATCGATCCGCGCGGGCGCCCGCTCGCCTACAACCAGCGCGACACCATCCTCAACGGCGACTTCATCGCGCTCGGCGACACCTCGCTGCCGTGGAAGGACTGGCTCGGTGGCTGAGGCCGACGGCGGCATCGCGCGCCTGCTCGGCATCATGGCCGCGCTGCGCGATCCGCGCACCGGTTGTCCCTGGGACGTGCGGCAGGATTTCGCCAGCATCGCCCCGTACACCATCGAGGAAGCCTACGAAGTCGCCGACGCGATCGGCCGCGGCGACCTCGACGACCTGCGCGAGGAACTCGGAGACCTGCTGCTGCAGGTGGTGTTCCATGCGCGCATGGCCGAGGAACAGGGCGCGTTCGCCTTCGCCGACGTGGTCGCCGCGATCAGCGACAAGATGCAGCGCCGGCATCCGCACGTGTTCGCCGGCGCCACGGTGGAGGATGCCGAGGCGCAAGCCCGCGAATGGGAGGAACACAAGCGCCGCGAACGCGAGGCCTCCGGTGATGCGGATCCTTCCGCGCTCGCCGGCATCGCCCGCGGCCTGCCGGAATGGCAGCGCGCGGTGAAACTGCAGAAGCGCGCCGCGCGGGTCGGGTTCGACTGGCCCTCGCACGCGCCGGTGATCGCCAAGCTGCACGAGGAAATCGACGAGGTGCGCGCGGAGTTCGAGGCCGTCGCCGCGAACCCGCGGGACGCGGCCGCGCGCGACCGGCTCGAGGACGAACTCGGCGACCTGCTGTTCGTCGCCGCCAACCTCACCCGCCACGCGCAGGTGGATTTCGGCGCCGCCTTGCGCCGCGCCAACGCCAAGTTCGAGCGCCGCTTCCGCGCGATGGAAGCGCTCGCCGCGGCCGACGGCACCGGCTTGCCGGGGTTGCCGCTGGAAGCGCAGGATCGCTACTGGGACCGGGCCAAGGCGGCGGAGAAGTCTCGACTGTAGGAGCGCTCTCGAGCGCGACTGCTTTTTCGCAATGTCCTGTAGTCGCGCTCGAGAGCGCTCCTACAAATGGATCGAGAGGTGATGGAATGCCGCAATTCGCCAGCTTCCGCGAGTTCTATCCGTTCTACCTCGGCGAGCACCGCAACCGCACCAACCGGCGCCTGCACTTCGCCGGCAGCAGCCTCGCCCTCGGTTTCGCCCTGCTCGCGGCGCTGCGCGGCGATGCGCGGTGGTTGCTGGTGGCGCTGCTGTCGGGTTACGCCTTCGCCTGGGTCGGGCATTTCTTCTTCGAGAAGAACCGCCCGGCGACGTTCAAGCACCCGTTCTATTCCTTCGCCGGCGACTGGGTGATGTTCAAGGACATCTTCGTCGGCAAGATTCCGTTCTGAGGTCGCTCCCTCCCCTTCATTGAAGGGGAGGGCTGGGGTGGGGTTGATCGAGGAATGCCGCCAACCCCATCCCAACCTTCCCCTTCCAGTGGAAGGGGAAGGAGTCGCCCATCACTCCTTGAAGATCAGCAACGCCGCGACCACGATCAGGGCGAAGCCCGCCCAGTGGTTCCACTTCAGCGGCTGGCCGAGGTACCAGGTCGAGAAGCCGGCGAACACCAGCAAGGTGATCACTTCCTGCATGCCCTTGAGCTGCGGCGCGGAATAGACCGCGCTGCCGAGGCGGTTGGCCGGCACCTGCAGCAGGTATTCGAAGAAGGCGATGCCCCAGCTGGCCAGGATCACCAGCAGCAAGGGCGTGGACCGGTACTTGAGGTGGCCGTACCAGGCGAAGGTCATGAAGATGTTGGAGCCGACCAGCAGCAGGATCGGCAGGAATCGGTCGAGTGGCATGCGGCCTCCGCAGTGGAACGCGCATCATGCCTTCACGCGACCTGCACCCGCGTCCCGGCACCTTTCACAAAGCTGAAGGACAAGGGCAGTTCTATGCGTGAAGGACAGGAACCCGGCGGCCTGGTGCTGATCGTCGAGGACAACCGCAACATCTCGGAAATGGTCGGCGAATACCTCGAAAGCCGCGGCTTCGAAGTGGATTTCGCGGCCGACGGCCTGGATGGCTACCGCCTCGCGGTCGAGAACAGCTACGACGTGATCGTGCTCGACCTGATGCTGCCGCGGCTCGACGGCATCGAGGTGTGCAAGCGCCTGCGCGAGGAAGCGCGCAAGTCGACGCCGATCCTGATGCTGACCGCGCGCGACACGCTGGAGGAGAAGCTCACCGGCCTGTCCGCCGGCGCCGACGACTACCTGACCAAGCCGTTCGCGATCCAGGAACTGGAGGCGCGGCTGCGGGTGCTGATCCGGCGCGAGCGCCGCCAGGTCGGTTCCGAGGTGCTCAAGGTCGGCGACCTGGTGCTCGACCCGGCCTCGCTGCGCGCCACCCGCGGCGGCAACGAACTGCAGCTCTCGCCGATCGGGCTGAAGCTGCTGACCATCCTCATGCGCGAATCGCCGCGCGTGGTCAGCCGCCAGGACATCGAGCGCGAGATCTGGGGCAACAGCCTCCCGGATTCCGACACCCTGCGCAGCCACCTGTACAACCTGCGCAAGATCATCGACAAGCCGTTCGACAAGCCGCTGCTGCACACCGTGCAGAGCGCCGGCTACCGCATCGCCGACATCGAACGCCCCCCGGCATGAGCTGAGCGGTCCCGGCGATGACCGAACGCATCCCAGAACGCCTGCACCGCAAGCTGCGGTGGGTGTTCGTGTCCCAGGCGTTCATTGCCAGCTTGGTGCTCGCGCTCGGTTTGATCTACGGCGGGGCCTACCTGCGCGATCGCATGCTGGAGGACCGGCTGCAAACCGAAGCGGCGCAGCTCTGGGAAAACCTCGACCACGATGTGGACGCGCATGTCCCGGGCAATTCGGGCATCGCCAGCTGGATCCTGCCGGCGGGCGACAAGGCAGACGCCGCCTTGCCGGCGGACCTGCGCGGATACGGGCCGGGGTTCCATCGCATCGAGAACGGCCGGCGCTGGGTCTACGTCAGCGAACGCGACGGCAGGCGCCTGGTCATCTCGCTGCAGCCGCGCACGGCCAGCCGCATCGCGCTGTACAACACCATGCTGGCCTTGCTGCTCGCCGTCACCTGCATCGTGGTGATCTCGCGGCTCGGCTACCGCCGCAGCAAGGCCGCGGTGGCGCCGGTGGCGCGGCTGGCGGACGCGCTGGTGCGCTGGGACCCGGCCATGCCCACGGTGCACGCCTTCGACCGCGGCGACGACGACGAGCCGGTCGCCGAAGTCGAGCAGTTGCGCGCATCGTTGCGCACCGTCGCCGGGCGCATGCACGATTACGTGGAACGCGAGCGCGACTTCACCCGCGATGCCAGCCACGAATTGCGCACCCCGCTGACCGTGGTGCGCGTGGCCAGCGACCTGCTCGCGCAGGAGCAGGGTTTGAGCGAACGCGGCGCCCGTTCGCTGCGCCGCATCGGCGGCGCGGTGCGCGAAATGGAGGAGCTGATCGACGCCTTCCTCGTGCTCGCGCGGCACCCGGACGTGCCGCTGGACAGCGACGAGATCGACATGGCCGAGGTCGCGCACGAGCAGGCGGCGTCGGCGCTGCCGCTGCTCGAGGGCAAGCCGGTCGCGCTGGACGTGGTCGAGCACGCGCATCCGCGGGTGCATGCGCCGCTGCGCGTGCCCGGGGTGATGCTGGGGCAACTGCTGCGCAATGCCTGCGAGCACACGGACCAGGGCCGGATCGAGGTGCGGGTCGAGGCCGACCGCATCGAGGTCGAGGACACCGGCACGGGCATGGACGCGGCGACGCTGGCGCGCGCGTTCCAGCCCTTCTACCGCGGCAGCGGAACCGCGCTCGCCGGCAAGGGCCTCGGCCTGCACGTGGTGGAACGGCTGGGCGAACGCCTCGGCTGGAACGTCGAATTGCGCAGCTCGCCCGGCGCGGGAACCACCGCCATCATCCGCTTCGCCGGCTGAGCCGGGTCAACGCCCGTCGCGTACACGCGTTGTCGAGGCGGATATCCCCATTCCCGAGATCGCATCGTCGTGCCCAATCCCTCCCCGAAAGCACCGGTCCGCCGCGGTCGCCGCAATGCTCGCCCGTTCGCCATCGCGGCCGCGCTGGTCGTCCTCGTTCTGCTCGCGGCCTGGGCCTGGCGCCGGCAACACGCGGCCGCGGGCGAAGGCGGCTACCGCACCGAGGCCGTGCAGCGCGGCGACATCCGCGTGGCGATCTCCGCCACCGGCACCCTGAGCGCGATTTCCACCGTCACCGTCGGCAGCCAGATCTCCGGGCAGGTCACCGAGGTGCTGGTCGATTTCAACAGCCGCGTCAGCAAGGGCGAGGTGCTGGCGCGCATCGACCCCAGCACCTACGAGGCGCAGCTCGAGCAGGGCAACGCGCAGATCGCCAGCGCGCGCGCGCAACTGGCGCAGGCGCAGGCCACGTTGCGCAACGCGCAGGCCGATTACGCGCGCAAGACCGACCTCGGCCGCCAGCAGCTGGTGGCGAAGAGCGACGTCGACCTCGCCCGCGCCGCGCTCGACCAGGCGCGCGCGCAGGTCGGTTCCGCGCAGGCCTCGATCCACCAGCAGACCGCGTCGCTGAAGAACACCCAGGTCAACATCGACCGCGCGGTGATCCGCTCGCCGGTCGACGGCGTGGTGCTGACCCGCAGCATCGAGCCCGGCCAGACCGTGGCCGCGAGCCTGCAGGCGCCGGAGCTGTTCACCATCGCCGAAGACCTGTCGAAGATGCAGATCGAGCTGGCGGTGGACGAATCCGACATCGGCCAGGTCAAGGCCGGGCAAGCGGTCGCCTTCAGCGCCGACGCCTTCCCCGACCGCCAGTTCAAGGGCGTGGTCGAGCAGGTGCGCCTGGCCGCGACCACGGCCAACAACGTCGTCACCTATCCGGTCATCGTCACCGTCGACAACAGCGACGGCACGCTGTTGCCGGGATTGACGGTGAACGCGGAAATCGAAGTGAGCAAGCGCGCGAACGTGCTCAAGCTCGGCAACGCGGCCTTGCGCTTCAAGCCGTCCGAAGGCTCGCCGCTGGCCGACCTGCAAGCGGCGGGCCCGGGGTCGTCGTCGCAATCGGGCAATCGCGGCGCGGGCGACGCCAACATGGCCGGCGACCTGCAGGACCTCGCCGGCACGCTGGGACTCGATGCCGGGCAGAAGGCCGCGTTCGACGCCGCGCTGGAACAGATGCGGCAGCGCCAGGCCGAGCGCATGGCGCAGGCGCAAGCCACGCCATCGCAGCAGGGCGGCAGCCGCCTGTTCGGCGGCGGGCCGCGCTTCGGCGGCCCGGGCGGCGGCGCCCCGGATGCGAGCATGCAGGCGCAGATGCGCGCGCGCATGCGCGATCGCTTCAACCAGCAGTTCGCCGCGTTCGTCGCCACCCTCGACGACGCGCAGAAGACGAAATGGAACGCCGCGCTCGAAGCGCAACTCAACGCCAAGCGCGTGACGATCTACAAGCTCGCGGACGGCAAGCCGGAGGCGACGACGGTGCGGCTGGGCGCCAGCGACGGCAGCAGCACCGAAGTCTCCGGGCCGGGCGTCGCCGAGGGCGACCTGGTCATCACCGGCGAGCGTTCGGCGACGGAGGCGAAGTGATGGCCGCGGTCGACGCCGTGCCGGTGATCCGCACCGCGCGGCTGGGCAAGGTCTATGCGGCCGGTTCCGAAGCCGAAGTCGTCGCGCTCCGCGGCGTGGACCTGCGGATCATGCCCGGCGAGTTCGTCGCGATCATGGGGCCTTCGGGTTCGGGCAAGTCCACGCTGATGAACCTCATCGGCTGCCTCGACACGCCGACCTCGGGCGAATACCACTGCGATGGCGTCGACGTCGCCACGCTCGACGCCGAGGAACTGGCCACGCTGCGCCGCGAGAAGATCGGCTTCGTGTTCCAGGGCTTCCACCTGCTGCCGCGCATGGACGCCACCGACAACGTCGCCATGCCGCTGGGCTACGCGCGCGTGCCGCACGCCGAACGCCGCGAGCGCGCGCTGGCCGCGCTGGCATCGGTCGGCCTGGCCGAACGCGCCGCGCACAGGCCCAACGAACTTTCCGGCGGCCAGCAGCAGCGCGTGGCCATCGCCCGCGCGCTGGTCAACCATCCGCCGATCCTGCTCGCCGACGAACCCACCGGCGCGCTGGATTCGAAGACCGGCGAGGAAATCCTCGCCCTGTTCAAGCGGCTGCGCGACGACGGCCACACCGTGGTGCTGATCACCCACGACGCGCAGGTCGCCGCGCACGCGGACCGCGTCTGCGAAATGCGCGACGGGGAGTTGCATCAGGGATCGGGGGCTGGGGGCCAGGGGCCAGGGACAGCAGCATGAGAATCCGCTCCGTCAAGGCGCCGTGTTGTGCAGACTTTGTTCCAGGCGATGGAAACATCGTCGCTCTGGCCCCTGATCCCTGGCCCCTGGTCTCTCCTGCATGAATTTCACCGACATCCTCCGGACCGCCCTGTTCGCCTTGCGCGGCAACTGGATGCGCAGCGCGCTGACCTCGCTCGGCGTGATCATCGGCATCGCGGCCGTGATCGTGATGGTGTCGATCGGGCAGGGCACGCAGGCGGAAATCGACAAGATGGTCTCGGGCCTGGGTTCGCAGCGGCTGGACATCGGCGGCGCCGGCGGCATGGGCCCGGGCGGCGCGCGGCTCGCGCAGGGCGCGCGCTGGACGCTGAGCGACGGCGACGTCGAGGCGATCCGCAACGAAGTGCCGGAAGTGCAGTACGCGGCCGGATCGCTGCGCGGCGGCACCCAGGCCGTGTACGCCGAGAACAACGCCTCCACGCAGTGGCAGGGCGTGCAACCGGACTGGTTCGCGATCAACGACTGGCAGGTCGCGCGCGGCGACGGCTTCCAGGCCGGCGACTACGGCGGCGGCGGCAAGCCGGTGATCCTCGGCGAAACCGTGCGCAAGGAACTGTTCGGCGACGACGACGGCATCGGCCAGACCGTGCGCCTCGGGCGGGTGCCGTTCACCGTGGTCGGCGTGCTCGCGGCGAAGGGGCAGGGCGGCTTCGGCCAGGACCAGGACGATGTCGTGGTCGTCCCGCTGGAAGTCGCGCGCCGCCGGTTGTCGAGTTCGCAATCGATGCCGCCGGGCGCGGTGCAGCAGATCTCGGTCGGGGTGGACAGCGCCAAAAACCTGGACAGCGCGCAGAGCGAGATCGAGAGCCTGCTGCGGCAGCGGCATAAGATCCAGCCGGGCGAGGACGACGACTTCGCGGTGCGCAACATCAGCCAGATCGTGGCCACGCGCACCGCGACCACCAACCTCATGTCGAAGCTGCTCGGCGCGGTCGCCGGCATCTGCCTGGTGATCGGCGGCATCGGCATCATGAACATCATGCTGGTGTCGGTGACCGAACGCATCCGCGAGATCGGCCTGCGCATGGCGGTCGGCGCCGGGCCCGCGGACGTGCGCCGGCAGTTCCTCGCCGAGGCGATGCTGATCTCGCTGATCGGCGGCGTCATCGGCATCGGCATCGGCATCGTCGGCGCGCTGATCGTGGGCAAGCTCGGCGACCTGCCGGTGCAACTGGACGCCAAGGTGGTGATGCTGGCGGCGGCGTTCTCGATCTGCACCGGCCTGTTCTTCGGCTACTACCCGGCGCGCAAGGCCAGCCTGCTCGATCCGATCGAGGCGCTGCGCCAGCAGTGAACGCGCCGGGGTGGGGCGGTATCCTTGCCGCCAACGCCGCTGCCCCTCCATCCCCATGACCGTTTCCCGACCCACCGCGCTCGTGCTCCATGGCGGCGCCGGCGTGATCGAACGCGCCGACCTCTCCGCCGACACCGAGCGCGGCATCCGCGAGGCGCTGGCGCATGCGCGCGACGCCGGCGAAGCGGTGCTGCGCAACGGCGGCAGCGCGCTCGACGCGGTGCAGGCAGTCGTGGTCTCGCTGGAGGAATCGCCGCACTTCAACGCCGGCAAGGGCTCGGTGTTCGACGCCGACCGCAAGCACGAACTCGACGCCTCGATCATGGACGGCGCCAGCCTGCGCGCCGGCGCGGTCGCCGGCGTCACCGACGTGCGCAATCCCGTCGTGCTCGCGCGCCGGGTGATGGAGGATTCCCCGCACGTGATGCTGATCGGCGCGGGCGCCTCGCGTTTCGCGGACACGCAAGGCGACATCGAACGCGTGGCGAACGACTGGTTCGACACGCCGCACCGGCTGCAGCAGTTGCGCGAGGAACAGGCGCGCGAACGCGCGGCGGCCGAAGGCGAGGCGCAGAACCTGCGCGGCAAGTATTTCGGCACCGTCGGCGCGGTCGCGCTGGACGCGAACGGGCATATCGCGGCGGCGACCTCGACCGGCGGCATGACCAACAAGCGCTGGGGCCGCGTCGGCGACACGCCGGTGATCGGCGGCGGCACCTATGCCGATGCGCGCTGCGGCGTGTCCGCGACCGGCTGGGGCGAGTTCTTCCTGCGCCTCGCGGTGGCGCACGATATCTGCGCGCGCGTGGCCTATCGCGGCGATTCGCTGCGGCAGGCGGCGGACGACGTGATCCTGCGCGAGCTGCCGGCGCTCGGCGGCGACGGCGGCGCGATCGCGATCGACCGCGAGGGCAACATCGCGATGCCGTTCAACACCTCGGGCATGTACCGCGCATGGGTGAAGCCGGATGGATCGCGTGGCGTGGCGATTTTCGGGGATGAGGGATAGGAGACGTCGGGGGTCACCAATGTGGTATTGCGCACATGCCATTTTTTATTTCTCTCACGAAGGTCAGGAAACATTCCTGGTCCATGAGAATGTGTATCTGATCGATGCGGTTGATGAAGGCCAAGCGCTATTGAGGGCTCGGGAAATCGCTGCCGAACATGAAGACCTAAGCGAAGGCGGTCATTTAGAAGTCAATGGGCGCAAAGCCCAATACCACTTCGCCGGCATACGAAAGTTGATTGAAGTTGAACTGGATCCGCAGACAGGTCAAGGCAAGCTCCACTCTGGTGTCGAGGCCACATATTCGGTTCTGGAAGTGGATAGTCTTTCGGAGGTCGAACGTCTTGCATCTGGGGAGATGACTCCCGTTCTGTATCGGGAATAGCGAAACAGGCCAAACGCGAGAATTGACGCAAAACAAAAACGGAGCCTTTCGGCTCCGTTTTCGCATTCCACGTGCCGACCGCGATCAACCCGCCGCGCGGTGCTCGTTATGCGCCGCGGACAGGCGCTTCATCAGCGGCAGCACCGCGATGGCGATCACGGTGCAGAGCAGCGCCGCGAAGCCGAGCTTGTTGAACAGGCTGGCGTAGATCGGCAGGCTCGCCACCGGGTCGGTGAGCTGGTCGCCGGAAATGCTCGCCCAGGATGCGACCACGCCGCCGAGGTACTGCGAAATGCCCGAGGCGACGAAGTAGGCGCCCATCATGAAGCCGCCCATGCTCGCCGGCACGTAGCGCGCGACCATCGCCAGGCCGAGGCCGCTGACCAGCAGCTCGCCCAGCGAAATGCCGGCGTAGCCCCACACCATCAGCCACGACGACACGCGGCCGTCGGGACCGGCGAAATGGGTCGCCGCGCCGTAGATGAAGAAGCCCAGCGCGACGATGGCGAAGCCCAACGCGAACTTCGCGGCGATGGACAGGTCCTTGCCGCGCTTGCCCGCGGCCGTGTAGGCCCACGCCAGGATCGGGCTGAGGATGAAGATCCAGATCGGGTTGAAGGCCTGGAACTGCGCCGGCGACCAATCCCACAGGTGCACGCCGAACACGTTGAACGCCGGATCGACGTTGCGCAGCGCGAACAGGCTGAGCGAGGTCGACATCTGCTGGTAGAAGATGAAATAGAACATCGTCTGCACCACCAGCACCAGCGCGGCGATCAAACCGGGACGGTCCTGCTTGCGGCCGATGGCGATCAGGTAGCCGAAGATGCCCAGCACGACGATGCCGGCGACGATCACGAAGGCCTTGGCGACCGATTGGTAATTGAGGATGTAGGCCGAGGCGAACACGACCGCGATTCCGCCCAACGCGACCAGCGCGAACTTGCCCCAGTCGATGGGCTTGTCGTCCGGCGGCGAACCGATGTGGGCCATCGACGCGCGCATCATCGCGTAGTTCAGCAGGCCGAACACGAGGCCGGCCGCGCACACGGCGAAGGCCGCATGCCAGCCCATGTCGTTGTGGTAGAGGTTGTTGACGTAATCCTTGATGACCGGCGTCGCGAGCTGGGAAATCATCGCGCCGAGGTTCACCGCCATGTAGTAGATGGTGAACGCGCTGTCGATCTTGGAATCGTCGCCCTCGTAGATCTTGCGCACCAGGTTGCCGGCGTTGGCCTTGAACAGGCCGTTGCCGACCACGATCACGCCCAGCGCGAGGAACAGGAACCAGGTGTCCTGCCCGGGCACCACCATCAGCGCATAGCCGGCGGCGAGCACGACCGCGCCCATCAGCATGGTCCGCTTGGTGCCGAGGATCTTGTCGCCGATCCAGCCGCCGATGGCCGGGGCCACGTAGATCAGCGCGGCGGCCGCGCCCCACACCAGCGTCGCGCGTTCGTCGGGGAACCCGAGGCGCTGGACCATGTAGTACACGATCAGCGCCTGCATGCCGTAATAGCCGAAGCGTTCCCACATCTCGATCAGGAACACGGTGCTGAACGACTTGGTCTGGCTGGGTCGCTGGAGTTGGGTATTCATCTGCAATCCTGTTGTTCCCCCGGGCACAAGCGTCCACGGATAGCACGCGCCGGCAGGCCACCCCCCTGCCAGAAGTCACGTCGCCGCGATGGCGGAACCGGCGCGGGCCCGGCGCCGCGCCCGCCGCAGCTGCGGGTTTCGCCCGGGACACGCCCCGGCGTATGGCAGAATCGCGACGATGGCCGACAGCACCGGACACCTTCCCCGCCACCCCAGCCGCGTCCTGATGGCGACCAAATGGTCGCTGCAGGGCCTGCGCGCGGCGTGGCTGCACGAATCCTCGTTCCGGCTCGAGGTCTACCTGCTGGTCGTGGCCGCGCCGCTGGCGCTGTGGCTGGGCGGGACCGGGGTCGAACGCGCCCTGCTGCTGGGCAGCTGCCTGCTGGTGCTGGCGCTGGAACTGCTGAACTCGGCGGTGGAAGCGGTGATCGAGCGCTACGGCGCGGAACACCACGAACTCGCGGGACGGGCCAAGGACATGGGCTCGGCCGCGGTGTTCGTGAGCATGATGAACGTGTTGCTGGTGTGGGGACTGATCCTCGTGCCGCGCCTGCTGGACTGAACGACCGCATGGACCTGAGCTTCCTCTCCTCGCCCGATGCCTGGCTCACCCTGGTCACGCTTTCCGCGCTGGAGATCGTGCTGGGCATCGACAACCTGGTCTTCATCTCGATCGCGGTCGGCCGCCTGCCCGAGGCGCGGCGCCCGCTCGCGCGGCGCATCGGCATCGCGGTCGCCTGCATCACCCGCATCGGCCTGCTGGTCACGCTCGCCCACCTCGCGCGGATGGAACAGCCGCTGTTCACGGTCGCGGGCATGGGCATCTCCATCCGCGACCTGGTGCTGATCCTCGGCGGGGTGTTCCTGCTGGTGAAGGGCGCGCTGGAAATCCGCGACCTGATCACCGGCGGCGAGGACCACGACCCGCGCACCGCGGGTTCGTCGGTGTTCGGCATGGTCATCCTGCAGATCGCGATCATCGACATCGTGTTCTCGCTGGATTCGGTCATCACCGCGGTCGGCATCGCCCGGGACATCCCGATCATGGTGTTCGCCATCCTTTCCGCGGTGGCGATCATGCTGCTGGCGGCGAACCCGCTCGGCCGCTTCATCGACGCCAACCCGACGGTGAAGATGCTGGCGCTGGCCTTCATCCTGCTGATCGGCGCGGTGCTGATCCTCGACGGCCTCGGCATCCACGTGCCGCGGCCGTACATCTACTTCGCGATGGGCTTCTCGGTGATGGTCGAGTGGTTCAACCTGCTGATGCGCAAGCACGCCAGCGCCAGCCACGTGCCCGGCGCGGGCGAGTGGTGAACACGCGGCCTTAACGCCGCCTGCCGGTCACAATACGCGGCATCCTTCGCCAACAACCCGGGGAACCCCTGATGCGTGCCCATACCGCCTTGCGCCTCGTCGCCGTCGGCCTGCTCGGCCTGATGCTCTCGGGCTGCGGCTACAACCAGATCCAGACCAAGGACGAAGCGGTGAAGGCCGGCTGGTCCGAGGTGCTGAACCAGTACAAGCGCCGCGCCGACCTGATTCCCAACCTGGTCAACACGGTCAAGGGCTACGCCTCGCACGAGGAACGCGTGCTCACCGAAGTCACCGAGGCGCGCGCCAAGGTCGGCCAGATCAACGTCAACGCCAACGACGCCGCGTCGCTGGCGCAGTTCCAGCAGGCGCAGGGCGAACTGTCGAGCGCGCTGTCGCGGCTGATGGTGGTGACCGAGAACTACCCCAACCTCAAGGCCGACCAGTCCTTCATCGGGCTGCAGACCCAGCTCGAGGGCACCGAGAACCGCATCACCGTCGCGCGCGGCCGCTACATCCAGCTGGTGCAGGACTACAACACCTACATCCGCCAGTTCCCGGTGAACCTCACCGCGAAGGTGTTCGGCTACCAGACCAAGCCGAACTTCACGGTCGAGAACGAGGCGCAGATCCAGAACGCGCCGAACGTGGACTTCAACCAGGCCACGCCCGCGCAGCCGCAACCGGCGCCGCAGCCCGCGCCGCAACCCGCGCCGGCGGGTTGATCGCCCGCCGTCCCTCTCCCGATGCGGAGAGGGGCAGGTGAGGGGGACCATCGATTGCGCATGAAGCCGTTCGCCATCGTCGTGCTGTGGCTGTCGCTGTGCCTGCCCTTCGCGGCCTGCGCGCAGCCACTGGCGGCGATTCCCGCGCTGGATTCGCCGGTGGTCGACACCACCGGCACGCTCGACGCCGCGGCGAAGCAGCAGCTCGAACAGCAGGCGCTGGCGCTGCGGCAGCGCAAGGGCAGCCAGCTGCAGGTGCTGATGGTCGCGAGCACCCAGCCCGAAACCATCGAGCAGTACACCCAGCGCGTGTTCGACGGGTGGAAGCTCGGGCGCAAGGGCGTCGACGACGGCGTGTTGGTCGTCGTCGCAAAGGACGACCGCAAGGTGCGCATCCAGCCGGGCTACGGCCTGGAAGGCGCGATTCCCGACATCACCGCCGGGCGCGTGATCCGCGAATACATGGCGCCGAAATTCCGCAATGGGGACTACGCTGGCGGCCTCGCCGACGCGACCGCGCAGCTGGTCAAGCTGATCGACGGCGAGCCGCTGCCGGAACCGATGAGCGAACAGGGCGGCGACGGCAACGGCGGCGGCAACTGGCTGTTCGCGCTGTTCGCCGCCTTCATCGTCGCGCAGGTCGCGCGCGGCCTGTTCGGCGGCCTGCCGACCGGCGTGCGCGGATTGCTCGGCGCCGGACTCGCCGGCGGCGTGGCCTGGTGGTTGTCCTCGTTGTTCGCCATCGCCGGCATCGGCGGCTTCCTCGGCCTGCTGATCGGCCTCACCACCGCGCGCAGCGGGCGTTACGCGCGCGACGGCGGCTGGGGCGGCTTCGGTGGCGGCGGCTGGGGCGGTGGCGGCGGGTTCGGCGGGGGCGGCGGCGGTTGGTCCGGTGGCGGCGGCATGAGCGGGGGCGGTGGCGCCTCCGGGAGCTGGTGATGCGCCTGCTGCGCCATCTCTTCGCCCGTTCCGCGCGTTCGGTCTATCCGGAGGCCAGCCTGCATCGCATCGCCGAGGCGGTGCACGCCGGCGAACAGCGCCATACCGGGGAAATCTGCTTCGCGGTCGAAGCCTCGCTGCCGCCGCTGGCGGTGCTGCGCGGCGTCGACGCGCGCGCCCGCGCGCAGCAGGTCTTCGCGCAACTGCGGGTCTGGGACACGCATGCGAACAACGGCGTGCTGGTCTACCTGCTGCTGGCCGACCGGCGGATCGAGATCGTCGCCGACCGCGGCCTGGCGGGCCTGGTCAGCGCCGAGCAGTGGCGCGGGGCCTGCCAGCTGATGGAGGAACGCCTGCAATCCGGCGATGCCGAGGACGCGGCGCTGGCCGGGGTGGCCGCGGTGTCGGACCTGCTGGCCGCGCATTTCCCGCAGCAGCCCGGCGCCGCCGACGAAAACGAACTGCCGGACCTGCCGCGCCTGCTGGATTGAGCGCACGCCGCGGCGGCGTCCGGCAAAATAGCGGCTCCGACGTCGAACGCGAGTCCCGATGCGCTACCTGCACCAGATCGACCCCATCGCCTTCGGGCTCGGCCCGTTGCAGGTGCACTGGTACGGGATCATGTACCTGCTCGGCTTCCTGGTCGCGTGGTGGCTCGGTCGCCGCCGCATCCGCGCCGGGCGCCTGCCGGGCGTGGACGAAACCGGCTTCGGCGACCTGATGTTCTATTGCATGCTCGGCGTCGTGCTCGGCGGCCGCATCGGCTACATCCTGTTCTACGACCTCAAGACCTACCTCGCCGATCCGCTGCAGGTGCTGCAGATCTGGAAAGGCGGCATGAGCTTCAACGGCGGCCTGCTCGGCGTGCTCGCGGCGGTGTGGTGGTGGGCGCGCAAGCACCGGCTGCACGTGTTCGACGTGGTCGATTTCGTGACGCCGCTGGTGCCGCCGGGGCTCGGCTTCGGCCGCCTCGGCAATTTCATCAACGGCGAACTCTGGGGCAAGCCCACCGGCGGCGACTGGGGCGTGGTGTTCCCGGCGTCGCTGCCGTCGCCGTTTTCGTCGATGGACGCGGCCACGCTGCGCGCGCAATTCGACGCGGGTGCGCTGGATCCGTTCCTGCGCCATCCCTCGCAGCTGTACCAGGCCGGCCTGGAAGGATTGGCGCTGTTCGCGTTCCTGTGGTGGTATTCGTCGAAACCGCGCCCGCGCTACGCCGTCGCCGGCTGGTTCGCGCTGTTGTACGGCGTGTTCCGCTGCGCGGTGGAATTCGTGCGCGTGCCCGACGCGCAACTGGGCTACCTCGCCTTCGGCTGGCTGACCATGGGCCAGCTGCTGCAGCTGCCGCTGATCGCGTTCGGCCTGTTCTGGCTGTGGCTGTCGCGGCGTTCGCCGACGTTGAACCCCTCTCCCGCCCCTTCGGGGCACCCTCTCCCGCAAGGGGAGAGGGAAAACGCGAAGCATTGAGATGAAGCAATACCTCGAACTGCTGCAGCACGTGCTGGAACACGGCGCGGAGAAGGGCGACCGCACCGGCACCGGCACGCGCAGCGTGTTCGGCTGGCAGATGCGCTTCGACCTGGGCGAAGGCTTCCCGCTGGTCACGACCAAGAAGCTGCACCTGCGCTCGATCGTGCACGAGCTGCTGTGGTTCCTGCAGGGCAGCACCAACATCGCCTACCTCAAGGACAACAAGGTCTCGATCTGGGACGAGTGGGCCGACGAGCGCGGCGAACTCGGCCCGGTCTACGGCAAGCAATGGCGCAGCTGGGAAGGCGCGGGCGGCGAGACCATCGACCAGATCGAATGGCTCATCGCGGAAATCAAGCGCAACCCGGATTCGCGGCGCCTGATCGTCAGCGCGTGGAACGTCGCCGACCTGCCGAGGATGGCGCTGATGCCCTGCCACACGCTGTTCCAGTTCTACGTCGCCGACCGCAAGCTCAGTTGCCAGCTGTACCAGCGCAGCGGCGACATCTTCCTCGGCGTGCCGTTCAACATCGCCAGCTACGCGCTGCTCACCCACATGGTGGCGCAGGCGACCGGGCTCGGCGTCGGCGATTTCGTGCACACGCTCGGCGACGCGCACCTGTATTCGAACCACGTCGAGCAGGCGCGCGAGCAGCTGTCGCGCGCGCCGCGCGCCTTGCCGAGGCTCGCGTTGAATCCCGACGTGAAGGACATCTTCGGTTTCAATTACGAAGACATCGCGATCGAAGGCTACGATCCGTGGCCGGCGATCAAGGCGCCGGTGGCGGTGTGAACGGGGGAGCGGACATGGGATCGTTGAAACTGGTGGCGGCGTTCTGGCTGTGCCTGTTGCCGGCTTTGGGTCGTGCGGAAAACGCCAGCGTCATGGGCGCGAGCATCGACTTGCCGTTCGAGTACACGCTCACCGATACGCAGGATTCGTCCAGCGCCGGCATGCTGTTCTCCGCGTCGCAGTGGAAACGGATCGAGGTCACGGACAAGGATGGCGCGAAGCACCAACTGCAACTGGTCGCGACCTATTCCGCGTCCGAGCGGCTGTCGAACACGGCGATGGAGGACGTCGCCGAGAAGGCCTCGGTCGAGCAGGCGGCGAAACCGGGCGTGCGTTCCTCGACCAGCCTCAAGGTCGACGGGTTTCCCTTCCACTTCATCGAAGGCCCGGCGGAGAACAAGCGCTATCCGCAACGGATGACCATGTCCGGCGTCATCAACGGCGCGCTGTACCAGTTCTCGATCATGGCCGCAGACCAGAGCCTGTTCACCGAGGAGCTGGCGAAGCGGGTCAAGGCGATCCACATCGATTACGCGCAGTTGTTGAAGTTGCGCCCCGCCTTCGAGGAAGAATCCAAGGCCGCGGTGGTCGATGGCGTGCTCGACACGCCCTTGAACAGGATCCGGCTGGATCCTGGCACGCAGGCGCGGCTTTCGAGCAGCATGCGGATGACCGATGCGGCGGGGACGCCGGTGTTCCGGGTCCGCGGCTTCGCGCTGTTCAAGGCCGGGTTCTGGACCATGCAGAACCTGGCGGTGTACGTCGGCTGCGGCTCGGAAGCGGCCTATTCGCGCGTCGATGGCACGAATTTCCTCGCGATGAACGACGGCGGCGACGAGGACGACGAGCACTACGTCGATGTCTCCGCGCCGGAAAGCGCGATCCTCGCCGGCCTGCCCGCGCAGACGGCGACCGCCAGGGGAGGCAAGACGATCGGCATGCGCCGAACCTCCATCCGCCGATGGCAAGCGAAGAAGGATGGAACGCTGTACCAGGCGGGCCTGATCCGCCTGAACGGATCGCCCATCGAGAAGCTGATCACCGCGCAGCTCGAGGCGGGCACCGCGTTGTGCCAGCTCGGGTTGAACTACGGCGCCGGGAACTGACCCGATGCCCGCGGCGAACATCGTCCTGCTCGCCGCGCTCGACCGCGAGTTCGCCATCGGCAAGGGCAATGCCTTGCCGTGGCGCCTGTCCGACGACCTGAAGCGGTTCAAGGCGCTGACCCTGGGCAAGCCGCTGCTGATGGGGCGCAAGACCGCCGAATCGCTGGGTCGCGCGCTGCCGGGGCGGTTGAACCTGGTGCTCACGCGTTCCGGGCGGGTGCCGTTCGCCGGCATGCAATCGGTGGACACGCTGGACGAAGCGCTGTTCGTCGCCGGGCTGGAGCAGGCCGGTGAGCTGTGCGTGATCGGCGGCGGCGAGGTGTTCGCGCTGGCGTTGCCGCATGCGCAACGCATGCACCTGACCTGGGTCGATGCAGCGGTCGCGGGCGCGGACGCGTTCTTCCCGCGCTTCGACGCCGGCGAATGGCGCGAACTGTCGCGCGAGCCGCATCCGGCCGACGCGCGCAACGAGTTCGCGTTCGAATTCGCCGATTACGAACGCTTGCGCCGCTGACGCCTGCGCGCCTGCGATTTCTTCGGCTTGGGCGGCATCGCGGGCACGTCGCGGCCCGGCACCTGCACCACGCGCAATTCCTCGCCGTCCAGGCGCAGCGCGGTCAGCTTGCCGCCCCAGACCGCGCCGGTGTCGATGGCGTGCACGCCGTGGCCGATCATCAGGCCGAGCGCGCTCCAGTGGCCGCAGACGACGCGCAGTTCGCGTTCGGCGCGGCCGGGCACTTCGTACCACGGGTACAGCCCGGCCTGCTGCGTGCCGGGCGGGCCCTTTTCCTCGAAGTCGATGCGCCCGCGCGGGCTGCAGTAGCGCATGCGCGTGAACACGTTGATGATCGCGCGGTCGCGTTCGACGCCGCCCAGGCGCGGCGACCACATCGGCTCGTCGCCGTACATGTTGCGCAGCAGCTTGCGCCGGTTCTCGCCGCGCAGGCGCGCTTCCACCTCGCGCGCGTGGCGTTCGGCCATGGAAATCGTCCACTTCGGCGCGAGGCCGGCGTGCACCATCGTCCAGCCGAGTTCGCGGTCCACGTGCAGCAGCGGCTGGCCGCGCAGCCACTCGAGCAGCGCGTCGCGGTCGTCGGCGAACAGCACCGCCTGCAGGTCCGGGTTGACCTTGCGCTGCTCGTCCGGCTCGCGTTCGGCGATGGCGAGCAGCGACAGGTCGTGGTTGCCGAGGGTGACCACGCAATTGTCGCGCAGCGAATGCACCAGCCGCAGCGTTTCCAGCGATTCGCCGCCGCGGTTGACCAGGTCGCCGCAGAACCACAGCCGGTCGCGCGCGGGATCGAAACCGATCGCGTCGAGCAGGCGCCGGGTCGGATCGAGGCAGCCCTGCAGGTCGCCAATGGCCCAGGTCGCCATCAGTGCAGCGTGCGCGGCACGGCCAGGGTGAAGGCCGGGATCGGCGCGTCGAATTCGGTGCCGTCGTCGCCGCTCATGCGGTAGCTGCCCTGCATGGTGCCGACCGCGGTTTCCAGCACCGCGCCCGAGGTGTAGGTGAAGGCTTCGCCCGGCTCCAGCCGCGGCTGCTCGCCGACCACGCCTTCGCCGCGCACTTCCTCGACCTTGCCGTTGCCGTCGGTGATCAGCCAGTGGCGGTCGAGCAACTGCGCCGGCAAGCGGCCGAGGTTGCGGATGCGGATGGTGTAGGCGAACACGTAGCGGCCGCCGTCGGGATCGGATTGTTCGTCGAGGAACTGCGTGGCGACGCTGATTTCCAGCGCGTAATCGGAAAGCTCGTCCATGCGCCTAGTGTAAGCGTGAAGCGCGAAGGCGGCGTTCAAGCGGCCGCGAGGTTGGCCAGGCGGATGAAATCGGCGACCGACAGGCGTTCGGCGCGCGCGCCCGGATCCAGGCCCGCGGCGGCGATGGCGTCGGCGTCGAGAGTGCCGGAAAGCGCGTTGCGCAGGGTCTTGCGGCGCTGGCCGAAGGCGGCGCGGACGATGGCGGCGAAGCGGTCGTGGTCGTCGATGCCGACGGCCGCGGCCGCGCGCGGCACCAGCCGCACCACCGCCGAATCCACCTTGGGCGCGGGCCGGAACGCGCCCGGCGGCACCGTGAACAGCGGCGCCACCGCGCAATAGGCCTGCAGCATCACGCTGAGGCGGCCGTAGACCTTGTTGCCGGGCGGCGCGGCCATGCGTTCCACCACTTCCTTCTGCAGCATGAAGTGCATGTCGCCGATGGCGTTGGCGTGGTCCAGCGCATGGAACAGGATCGGCGAACTGAGGTTGTAGGGCAGGTTGCCGACCAGGCGGATCTTGCCGGCGCCGAGTTCCGCCGCCAGCGCGGTGAAATCGACGCCGAGCACGTCGCCTTCGATCAGGCGCAGCTCGCCATGCGTGCGCGCGGCGGCCTGCAGCGGCGCGTGCAGGTCGCGGTCGAACTCGATCGCGGTCAGCGCGCCGTGGCGGTCGAGCAGCGGGAAGCTCAGCGCGCCCTGGCCCGGGCCGATCTCGACGATGGCATCGTCCGGCTGCGGGTTGATCGCCTGCACGATGCGCTCGATCACGCCTTTGTCGTGCAGGAAGTTCTGGCCGAGGTGTTTCTTGGCCTCGCGACGGAACCCGTCGGGATCGCGGTCGAAGCGGTGGCTCACAGCAGCTTGGTCCCGAGCGGTACGTCGCGGTCGGGGACGCACAGGGCCACCGCGCCGTCGGCGTCGTGGAAGCCGGTGACCAGGCATTCGGACATCAGCGGGCCGACCTGCTTCTTCGGGATATTCACCACCGCCACCACCAGCCGGCCGACCAGTTCATCGGGCGTGTAATGCGCGGTCACCTGCGCGCTGGACTTGCGCACGCCCAGTTCCGGGCCGAAATCCACGTGCAGGATGTAGGCCGGCTTGCGCGCCTGCGCGAACGCCTCGGCCGACAGCACGCGGCCGACGCGCAGTTCCACCTTCAGGAAATCGTCGAAGCCGATGGTGTCCATCAGCCCGCGTGCCCGCGTCGTTGCATCGCCATGCGCGCGCATTCGGCGACGGCGGCGGCGAGGCTGGACGGGTCGGCGACGCCCTTGCCGGCGATGTCCAGCGCGGTGCCATGGTCGACCGCGACGCGCGGGTAGGGCAGGCCGAGGGTGATGTTCACCGCCTGCTCGAAGCCGCCGGCCTTGAGCACCGGCAGGCCCTGGTCGTGGTACATCGCCAGCACCGCGTCGAATCCGCGCGATTTCGCCGGCAGGAACGCGGTGTCCGCCGGCAGCGGGCCGCGCAGGTCGAGGCCTTCCGCGCACAGTTTCGCCAGCACGGGTCCGATCGTTTCGATTTCCTCGCGCCCGAGCACGCCGTCCTCGCCCGCGTGCGGGTTGAGGCCGAGCACGGCGACGACCGGCGCGGCGATGCCGAAGTCGGTTCGCAGCGATGCATGCAGCACGCGCAGCGTCGTTTCCAGCGAATCCCGCGAAATCGCATCGGCGACCGCGCGTAGCGGCAGGTGCGTCGTCGCGAGCGCGACCCGCAGCCCGGGGCGCGCGAGCATCATCACCACGTCGCGGCCGGCCTGCTTCGCGAGCAGCTCCGTCGTGCCGGTGTAGGCGATGCCCGCGGCATTGACGCTGGCCTTGTGCACCGGGCCGGTGACGAGGCCGTTGATGCGGCCATCGGTGGCGTCGCGCGCGGCGGCTTCGAGCGCGGCGATCACCGCCGGGGCGTTGCGCGGGTCCGGCCGGCCGGGCGTGGCCGCGACCGCATTCGGGAATTCCACCGCAGCGAACGCGGGCAGCGCGATGCCGAGTTTCGCCGCGCATGCGCGCAACTGGTCTGCGTCGCCGTAGACCACGAGTTCGGCAGGTTGCGTGCCCGCGAGGATGCGTGCGCACAACTCCGGGCCGACGCCGGCCGGCTCGCCCGGAACCAGCGCCAGCCGCGGACGGGACATGTCAGCCGCCGGTGGGGGCGGTCGCGGCGCTGTCGGCCGGGCGGATGTCGATGTAGGCTTCGCCGCGCAATTGCTGCAGGTAGCGGCTCCAGGATTCCTCCAGCTTGCGCTGGCCGATCGACTCGCGGACCTGCGCGCGGCGGTTCTGGTCGGTTGCGTCCACCTGTCGCGTACCCTCGCGCTGCACGATGTGCCAGCCCGCCTGGGACTTGAACGGCGCGGACACCTGGCCGTCCTGCAACGCGGCGACCTGCGCCCCGAAATCGGCGCCGTAGGCGTCCGAGTTGAACCAACCCAGCTCGCCACCCGTGGGCCGGGTGTTCAGGTCGTCGGAGTTCTCGCGCGCGACCTGGGCGAAATCGGCGCCGCCGGCGATGCGCGCGCGCAAGGTGTCGATCTTCGCCTTGGCCTGGGCATCGTCGGTCTTGTCGTCGACGCGCACCAGGATGTGGCGGGCCTGGTACTGCGTGACCATCTGCGCGTTGGCGGGCGCTTGCGCGGCGGAGCGGGTTTCGACCAGTTGAACGAGCTGGAAACCGCTGGCTCCGCGGATCGGGCCGAGGATCTGCCCCGGCTGCAAGCTGCTGATCATGTTCGCGAACGCGGTCGGGATCTCGTCGCTGCTGCGCCAGCCGAGGTCGCCGCCTTCCAGCGCGTTCTGGCTGTCGGAATAGCGGGTGGCCGCGGTCGCGAAATCCATCTCGCCCTTGTCGATCAGCTCCTTCACGCCCTCGATCTTCTTTTGCGCGGTGGCGATCTGCTCCGGCGTCGGGTTTTCGGGCAGCGCGACCAGGAGGTGCGCGAGGTGGTACTGCATGCCGTTGGCCTGCGCCGACATCGCCGCATCCACTTCGGCGTCGCTCACGCTCACGCTGGTCTGCGCATAGCGCTGCCGCAGGCGCTGGATCGCGATTTCGTCGCGCAGGGAATCGCGGAAATCGGCGAAATCGACGCCGTCGTGGGCGAGGTTCGCGCGCAACTGGTCCAGGGTCATGCGGTTCTGGTTGGCGACGTTGCCGATGGCGGCATCGACGTCCTGGTCGCTGACCCGAATGCCCTGCTGAGCGGCCTGGGCGACCTGCAGGCGGACCAGGATCAGGCGCTCGAGCACCTGCTTGCGCAGGATGTCGGCCGGCGGCAGTTGGCCGTTCGGCTGCTTCCTGTATTGCGCCAGCACGTTGCTGGTGGCGCGGTCGAGTTCGCTCTGCAGTACCACGTCGTCGTTGACCACGGCGACGATGCGATCGATGGGCTGCGTGGATTGCGCGAACGCATTCCCGGCGAGCAGGCAGGCGGCGAGCAGGCTGGCGAGCAGTGTCTTCATGGCGAGGTATCGGGGGGGACGTCGTCGGTGGCGTCGTTGTCGACGCTGACGGAAGCAGGCGGGATCAGGTAGAGGTCGTCCCGGTCGTAGCCGAGGATAGCACGGCGCAGGCGCGACCTCGTGTCGGCGCCGGCAGAACCGAGGCCCTTCAATTCGACCTCGAACTGGATCGCGTTGTTCATGTCGCCGGAGCGGTTGCGCACGTAGCGCCGGCCGACCACGCGCACCGCGAGGCAGCAGCTGTCCCACTGCACGCCGGCGACGCCCTCGAGCAGGCCCGGCTCGTTGCCGGTCGCGTCGTTGCGGTAGAACGAATAGTAATAGCGCCCGACCACGCTCCAGGCTGCGTTGATCGGGTACAGGAACGAGAAGTCGGCCTGCTGGAGCACGTCGCGGCGATAGCGGTAGCCGAGGTTGACGACGCCGGAGTCGCCGAGCAGGTAACGCGTGTTGATGCTGGCGATGTACTTCTGCGAGCTCACCGGATCCCACTGGTAGGAACCGTTCATGCTCCAGCGGTCGTTGACCGCGTAGGTCGCATCGGCGATCCATCGGGACTGATCGCGCGGGGCGGGCGGCGTGCGGCCGGTCGATATCCGCGGCGGATCGAAGTAGCGGATCTGGCCGAGGTTGAGCGTCAGCTTCTCGAAGCCGTCGGACTGGCGCAGGAAGCGGCTCGTCAGCGCGAGGGTCAGCTGGTTGGCGTTGATCTGCCGGTCGGCGCCGGTGAAGCGGTTGTCGCGGAACAGCGAGCCCCAGCTGAACGTCATCGCCCGGGTATCGAAAATCGGCAGCTCGCTCTGGTCGCGGTAGGGCGCGTAGAGGTAGTAGATGCGGGGTTCTAGCGTCTGGATGAACCCGTGCCCGCGCACGCTGGTGTTGCGGTCGAAATACATGCCCGCATCGAAACTCGCGATGGGCAGGCTGCGGCTCGGGCCGGTGTTGCCGCCGAGCTTCGCGGCGAGGGCGTCTTCGAGCTGGTATCCGGTGTAGCGCCAGGCCAGCGTCGGCGTCGCGAACCAGCTGTTGCCCTCGAACGGCATGCTGACATAGGGCTTCAGGTCGAAGCGCGTTCCGCCCGGGCGCTTGTCCGAAGCGTTGTGCTGGAACCGCACCAGTTCCGTGTCGACTCCGGTGGTCAGGTGCTCGCCGTAGGAACGTGCCCAGTCGAAGTACAGGCGGGGCAGGCGGCCGAAGGGAAGGCTGCTTTCCTTCAGCGTGTAGTCGGCCAGGATCGGCCGGTCCGCGCTGATCCCGGCTCGCCAGTAACGCCCGCTGCCGTACAGTCCGATCGTGCTCTTCAGCCGGAAATTGCTGAGTCCGTTGATGTTGTTGCTCGAATCCTCGAGGAAGCGGGGGTCGCTGAGCCATACGAGGTTGGAGCGGGCCTGCCAATGGTCGGACACATCCTGCGTGCCGGTGAAGCGGAACATGCCGCGGTTGTCGACGCGGCGGTTGTCCACGGGAATCCGTTTCTCGATCTCCTCGGCCCTTCCGCGATCGGTGAGATCGTCCGAGGGCAGGTAGGTGAACTGCACGTTGCCGCGGCCGTGTCGCAGCAGGTAGCGGAATTGCGTCTCGAGCTGCAGGCCGCGCTGGCTCATGAAGCGCGGCGTCAGGGTCATGTCGTAGTTCGGCGCGAGATTCAGGTAGATCGGCTGGCGCCAGTCGAAGCCGTTGCGGCTGGACGATCCGATGCTGGGGTAGAGCAGGCCGGTACGCCGGCGGCTGTCGATCGGGAACGTGAACCAGGGTACGTACAGCAGCGGCACCTTGCCCACGCGCAGGGTCGCATCGTGGGCCACGCCCATGCCGCTGTCGGTATCGATGTCGATCTGCTTGGCGCGCAATTCCCAGAGGCGCTGGTCCGGGGGGCAGGTGGAATAGGTCGAACCGTAGAGCTTGCCGTCGTTGCCCTGCATTTCCGCGCGTTCGGCGCCGCCGTTGCCGCGACGCGAGATCAGCTGGTAGCGCACGTCGTCGAGCTGGTGGGTGTCCTGGTCCAGGTTGCCCGTGGCGCTGGCGGCGACCAGCCGGATGCCGGAATCCTGGTAGCGCACGCTGCCGCTGGCTTCGTAGTTGCCGGTGGTGCTGTTCGAGGTCAGGGAATCGGTTCCCAGGAACTGGTCGCCGCGGGTCAATGCGACATGGCCGGTGACGGTGGTGTCGCTGCCTTCCACCCCGGAAACACGATCGCCGCTGATGTCGGTGGGAAGATCGATGCGCTGCTGCCGGGTCAGCTTCGGCGCCTGGGGCGTCGCGCCGGTCCCGGCGTCGGCTGCGGCGACGGGAGTTCCGGCATCGGCGGGATTGGCGGGCGATGTTCCCGCGAGGGAATCGCTGCCGGCATCGCCGTCGGCGGTAGCGGCGGTCCCTGGCGTGGCGCTGGCTTCGACGGTGCTGGTATCGGCTGCGGGTTGGTCGCTGGCGGTGGCGTTGCCCGAGGCATCGATCCCGCTTCCGCCGGGCATGCGTTCGGTCTCGGGGAAGGCGGGAACCGCGTCCTCGACCGGGCACTGGCTCCAGTTGGGCTGCATGTCATCGTCGGCCCAGGCGGGCAGGCAGGCCGCGATCAGCAGCGGCAGGGGCAACAGGCGAAGGCGTCGGCGCACTCGACCATCCGGCGGCGGAAATGGTCGTTAGCTTGCCGGAACCCTTGCACCCGGGCAACGCAATCGCGATGTCGAGGCACGGGCCCATTCAGGAGCAACCCATGGCCGAGGAGCGGATCGAGCGCAGCGACGCCGAATGGCGGCAGCGGCTTTCGCCCGAGCAATACGCGGTCTGCCGCTGTTCGGCGACCGAATCGCCGTTCACCGGGCGCTGGTGGAACCACAAGCAGGCCGGGCGATACCGTTGCGCCGCCTGCGGCGAGCCCCTGTTCGAGTCCGGCGACAAGTTCGATTCGGGCACCGGCTGGCCCAGCTACACCCGCCCCGCGGGCGAGGGATCGGTCAGCGAACACGCCGACGACAGCCACGGCATGCACCGCGTCGAAGTGCGTTGCGCGCGCTGCGGATCGCACCTCGGGCACGTGTTCCCGGACGGCCCGGCGCCGACCGGCCTGCGCTACTGCATCAATTCGGCGGCGCTGGATTTCGAGGCCGGCGACGCGGGCTGATCAGCCGCGCAACGCGCCGACGTGGGCGACCGCGCTGGCGGCGAGCGCGGCCAGGTCGTAGCCGCCCTCGAGCGTGGACACGATGCGTCCGTGCGCGTGCCGGTCCGCGACCGCGGCCAGCCGCGTCGTGATCCACGCGAAATCGTCGGCGTCGAGCAGCCCCTGCGCGAGCGGATCGTCGCGATGCGCGTCGAAGCCGGCGGAGACGAACAGCAATTGCGGCGCGAACGCCTCCAGCCGCGGCAGCAGCGCGTCCTGCCAGAGCGCGCGCACGTCGGCGCCGTTGCTCAGCGGCGGATACGGCGCGTTCGCGATGTTGCCGACGCCGTTTTCCGACGCCGCGCCGGTGCCCGGATACAGCGGCATCTGGTGGCTGTCGACGAACAGCAGCCGCGGCTCGCGTTCGAAGATCGCCTGTGTGCCGTTGCCGTGGTGCACGTCGAAATCGGCGATCGCGATGCGTTGCAGCCCATGCGCCGCGAACGCGTGCGCGGCCGCCACCGCGACGTTGTCGAACAGGCAGAAGCCCATCGCCGTCGCCGGTTCGGCGTGGTGCCCGGGCGGACGCACCGCGCAGAACGCGCGTCGGCGTTCGCCGTCCATTACCCAATCGGTCGCCGCGACCACGGCGCCGGCCGCGCGCAACGCGGCCTCGGCGCTGCCGGGCGACAGCGCGGTGTCGGGATCGAGCCAGTGCAGGTCGGCACCGGGCTGCGTTTCCAGGACCGCGGCGAGCAGTTCGGGCGCATGCACGCGCAGCAGCGCGTCGCGTTCCGCGCGCGGGGCCTGGCGTGGTGCCAGCTCGGGAAAGCGCGCGGCGAGCGCGTCGAGGACCGCGTTCAACCGAGCGGGGCGTTCGGGGTGGCCTTCGCCGGTGTCGTGCGCGAGGCAGGCGGGATGGGTGTACAGCCGCAGCTCGACGCCGCTCAACGCCGGCGCTCGTGGTTCCACAGCACTTCGCCGTGCCCGTCGGCGCGCGCCAGCACGCGCGCGAGCACGAACAACAGGTCGGAAAGCCGGTTGAGGTAGCGGATCGCCTGCGGGCGCACCGCGTCGTGGTGCGACAGCGTGACCGCCTCGCGTTCGGCGCGGCGCACGATGGTGCGCGCGAGGTGGCAACGCGCCGCGGCTTCGCCGCCGCCGGGCAGGATGAAATCCTTCAACGCCGGAAGATCCGCGTTGTGCGCATCCAGCCATTGTTCCAGCCGTTCCACGTCGGCATCGTCGACCGCCGCGTGGCCGGGGATGCACAGCTCGCCGCCGAGGTCGAACAACTGGTGCTGGATCGAGACGAGCTGGTCGCGGATCGCGTCCGGCAGCGACGCGGCGAGCAGCACGCCGATCGCCGAATTCGCCTCGTCCACCGTGCCGTAGGCCGCGACGCGCGCGGAATCCTTCGCCACGCGCGTGCCGTCGCCCAGCCCGGTCGTGCCGTCGTCGCCGGTCTTCGTGTAGATCTTGCTGAGTCGGTTGCCCATAACCTCATGTCATCCTGAGCCGAAGGCGAAGGATCTGCTTTTCGGCGTGGTGCAAGAAAGCAGGTCCTTCGCTGCGCTCAGGATGACGACTCGTTTACACCGTCTGCGCGCGCAGCGCCGGCACTTTCCGCCGCAGCAGGGCGAAGCCGCCGAACAACAGCGCCGCGTAGAACAGCGTGCCGAGCACGGTCCATTGGAAGAACGGGATGCCGGCGACATAGCAGGCGCCGAGGCCGGCGTTGCAGGCCGGGTAGCCCGGCACCGCGATCGCGGTCAGCCAGGTCGCGAAATTGCTGAGCACGAAGAACAGCACCGAGCCGGCGAGCGAATAGCCGAGCACGCGGCTGCCGTTGACGCGGCCGCGCAGGCCGAAGCCGAGCAGGCTGCACAGCGCCACGCAGGCGTAGATCGCGAGCAGGCTGGGCAGGTAGGTGGCGGTGGTGAAGTACTGCAGGTAGGTGCCGCCGTGCATCGCGCCGAGCGCGAGGTCGGACACCAGCAGGCCCGCCAGCGGCACCAGCAGCGCCCACTTGCGCGAGGCGAAATACGCGCCGCCGAACAGGGCGATCGCCTCGACCGGCGAGAAATTCGGCGGATGCGGCAGCAGGCGCGTGAGCGCGGCGACGAAGATCAGCGCGGCCAGCAGCAGCGGACCGGGGGCGAAACTGGCGGATGGGGCGGTGCGGTTCATCGTCGCGGCGCGTCGGTTCTGCGGGAACCGTTAGCATAACGCAATGCCCACGCCCGACCCCGCCATCGCCGCCCGCCACGACATCGTCATCGTCGGCGGCGGGCTGGTCGGCGCCAGCCTCGTGCTGGCGCTGGAACGCAGCGGCCTGGACGTGGCCATGGTCGAGGCCACGCCGGCCGCGCGCCTGCCGGAGGTGTTCGACCAGCGCAACCTCAGCCTCGCCGAAGCCAGCGTCAATGCGCTCGATGCGCTCGGCGTGCTGCCGGCCCTGCGCGCGCCCAGCGGCGAGATCCGCCGCATCCACGCCAGCCGCAGCGGCGATTTCGGCCGCGTGCTGTTGCGCGCCGAAGACTATGGCCGAGAGGCGTTCGGCCGCGTGGTCGTCGCGCGCGACCTCGGCGATGCGCTGGAAGCGCGCCTGCAGGCCTTGCCGAACCTGCAACGCCATCGCCCCGCGCGTTTCCTCGGCCTCGGCGAAACCGATGGCGAGTGGCGCCGGATCCGCATCGCCGACGGGCATGCGGGGGAACGCACGCTTTCCACGCGCCTGCTCGTCGCCGCGGACGGCGTCGACAGCGCGGTCCGCGCCGCGCTCGGCATCGGCGCGCAGCGCCACGATTACGGCCAGCGCCTGTTCGTCGCGCGCCTGCGCGGCGAGCGCGCGCCGGACGGCACCGCCTACGAACGCTTCGGCGACCATGGCCCGACCGCGCTGCTGCCGCGCGGCGACCGCCACTTCGGCCTGGTGCACGCGGTCGCGGAACGCGAGGCGGACGAGGTCGCCTCGCTCGACGACCGCGCCTTCCTCGCACGCGTGCAGCGCGCGTTCGGCTGGCGCGCGGGACGGTTCCTCGAGGTCGGCCCGCGCAGCATGTATCCGGCGCAGCGCGTCGTCGCCGATGCGCTGCATGCGCCGCGCGCGGTGCTGGTCGGCAACGCGGCGCAAGGCGTGCATCCGGTCGGCGCGCAGGGCTTCAACCTCGGCCTGCGCGACGCGCTGACGCTGGCGGAAATGCTCGAAGCCGAAGGCATCGACGCGGTCTCCGGCGACCCCGGATCGGGTCCGGGGCAAAGCCTGCTCGAACGCTACGCGCGGCGCCGGCGCGAAGACCGCGAACGCACGCTCGCGTTCTCCGACGGGCTCGCGCGCTTCACCGCGAACCGGGAGCTTGCCGCGTTGCGCGCGCTCGGCTGGTTCGCGGCCGATCGTTCGCCGTCGCTGCAGGCGCGCCTGGTCGGCGGCGCGATGGGCTATCGCGGCGATGTTCCCGCGCTGTGCCGGGCGCGCGCGTGAGGCGCGGCCTGCGCGACGCGGTGGTGGTCGGCGGCGGCGTGGTCGGCGCCGCCTGCGCGCTGGCGCTGGCGAAGCTCGGGCTGGACGTCGCGCTGGCCGAGGCGCGCGAACCGCCGCGCTGGGACGCGGCGCGGCGCGACCTGCGCGTGTACGCCTTCGCGCCCGACAACGCCGCGCTGCTCGATGCGCTCGACGCGTGGAAATCGATCCGCGAAGCGCGCGCCGAACCCTACCGGCGCATGCGCGTGTGGGACGCGTCAGGCGGCGGCGAACTCGCGATCGATGCCGATGCGCTGGGCCGGCGCGAACTCGGCTGGATCGTCGAACACGGCCTGCTCGTCGACCGGCTGTGGGCGGCGTTGCCCGCGGCCGGGGTCGAAGTGCTGTGCCCGGCAAAGCTCGAATCCCTCGTGCAGGACGCGCATGGCGTTCGACTCGGGCTGGATTCGGGCCGAATGCTGGAAGCGCGCATCGCCGTGGCCGCCGATGGCGGCGATTCCGCGTTGCGCGCGCTCGCCGGCATCCCGGCCGATGCGCACGATTACCGGCAACGCGGCGTGGTCGCCTATGTCGAAACCGCATCGCCGCACGAAGGCACCGCCTGGCAGCGTTTCCTGCCCGGCGGGCCGCTGGCGTTCCTGCCCTGCGGCGATGGCTTGAGTTCGATCGTGTGGAGCCTGCCGGAGGACGAAGCCGCGCGCGTGCTCGCGCTGGACGACGCGGCGTTCGACGAAGCGCTCACCGATGCGTTCGACGCCCGGCTCGGCGCAGCGCGAGTCGCCTCGAAGCGCGCCGCGTTCCCGTTGCGCCGGCAACTCGCGCAACGCCAGTGCGAGGGCCGCGTGCTGCTGGCCGGCGACGCCGCGCACGTGGTCCATCCGCTGGCGGGACAGGGCGTGAACCTCGGCCTGCGCGACGTGGCCGCGTTGCGCGCATCGATCGCGAACGCGCAATCGCGCAGGCTCGCGTGGGACGCGCCGCACCGGCTGCAGCGCTGGGCGCGGCAGCGGCACAGCGACAACGCGCTGGCGGCGCACGCGTTCGACGCGATCAACCGCGCCTACAGCAGCGATGCGCTGTTGCCGACGCTGCTGCGCGGCCACGCGCTCGGCATCGCCGGGCGCTTGCCGCCGGTGGCGTCGGCGCTCTGGCGGCACGCGTCGGGAATGTAGAGCCGAGTTTGCTCCGCTCGATTGCGGCTAGAGCCGAGCAAGCTCGGCTCTACAACAGCCGGATCAGTTGTTCAGCCAGCGCATCGCCTCGTCGTTGTCGAGGCGACCGTCGTGGTCCGCATCGAGCGAGGAAAACGCGAGCGACAGGTACTTGTCGCCGCGTGCCTCCGCATGACTCAGGCTGCCGTCGCCGTTGCGGTCGAGCGCCTTGAACTCGGCACTATGGTCGCGTGGCGCCGGCGACGCATGGACGGAACTCACCGTGGTCTGAACGCCGGCCGCATCGCGCAGCGTCACCGAACCGGTGGCGTTCGCGGGCGGAGCCGGCGGCATCGGTGCGGCGACAGGCGCCGGTGGCGGCGGCGGCGGCGGAGTCATCGCGTCCTGCGTCGCCTGTGCGGCCTGTTGCGCTGCGGCTGCGGCGTTTCCGGCATCGGCGGCAGCCGATGCGGCGGATGCGGCGCCGACATTGGCCTGCGCGCCAGCACCGTCGTTGTTCACGCCGTAGTTGGCGATCGCATTGGCCGCCTGCGCCTGTTCCG
>JBGAHT010000090.1:0-4536 GCA_044226035.1 Thermomonas sp.
ACGGCAGGCGAGAGTTTCTCGGAATGATCGATGGAATAGCGTTCGACGCTGCCGTCGGGCCGCATGTCGATGCCGCCCTTCACCAGCATGCTCATCTCGGCTTTCTCGATCAGCCCGCGCTGATCGCGCGCGTTCGCCGCTGGACTGGCCGCCAGCATGGCGGCGATCACGATTCCCCAGCCTTTCATCCCCGTCCCCCGTCCCTGAAGCCCGGCGCGAGCATAGCGCGGCTCACTCGCCCACGCTCTCCGGGTCGGCCGCGACGAAACGCCAGTCGCCGCGGGCATCGACAGCAACAGCGCCAGGGCGCCGGCGCGGAGCATGGACATGGCGTTCCCCTTGCGGCCTTTCCCTTGCGACAACGACGAAATCCGCCGCGGCCGGCCTATCATCGGCGACGGAGGTGCGCATGCACGGTGGCGGTCTCGAACTCGCGTTGGTGTTCCTGCTCGCGGCGGTGGTCGCGGTGCCGGTGTTCAAGCGCTTCGGCCTGGGCGCGGTGCTCGGCTACCTGGTCGCCGGCGCGCTGCTCGGGCCGCACGCGCTGAAGTTGGTGCGCGACCCGGAACCGGTGCTCGCGGCCAGCGAAATCGGCGTGGTGATGCTGCTGTTCGTGATCGGGCTGGAACTGTCGCTGCCGCGGCTGAAGGTGATGAGGCGCCCGGTGTTCGGCGTCGGCGGGCTGCAGGTCGCGCTGTCGGGCGCGGCGCTGGGCCTGCTCGCGCACGCCGGCGGACTGGGATGGGCGGCGGCGCTGGTGGTCGGCGTCGGGCTCGCGTTGTCGTCCACCGCGGTCGGGTTGCAGCTGCTGTCCGAGCGCGGCGAACTCAACAGCGACCACGGCCGGCTCGGCTTCGCCATCCTGTTGTTCCAGGACCTGGCCGCGATCCCGCTGCTGGCGGCGATCCCGCTGCTCGCGCATGCATTGCCGCAATCGGACGCCTCGCCGTGGCTGGCGGTGGGCAAGGCCGTCGGCGCGATCGCCGCGCTGGTGCTCGGCGGCCGCCTGCTGTTGCGCCAGCTGTTCCGCGTCATCGCGCGCACCGGCATGCCCGAGGTGTTCACCGCGGCGGCGCTGCTGGTGGTGCTGGGCAGCGCGTGGCTGATGCAGGCCGCGGGCCTGTCCTCCGGCCTCGGCGCCTTCCTCGCCGGCGTGCTGCTGGCCGAATCCGAATACCGGCACGAGCTCGAATCGCAGATCCAGCCGTTCGAAGGCCTGCTGCTCGGCCTGTTCTTCATGGCCGTGGGCATGAGCCTGGACCTGCAGCGCGTCGCCGCGGAGCCGGCGCTGATCGCGCTCGGCGTGGCGGTGCTGATGTCGGTGAAGTTCGCATTGCTGTTCGCGCTGGGGCTGCGCCCGGGCCGGCTCGACTGGCGCGGCGCGCTCAAGCTCGGCGCGGTGCTGGCGCTGGGCGGCGAATTCGCGTTCGTGGTGTTCAACGAGGCCTTGAAGTCGAACCTGGTCGACGCGGCCATGCACGACCGCCTCAACGCCATCGTCGGCCTGTCGATGGCGGTGACGCCGCTGCTGCTGATGGCGATCGTGCGCCTGGTTTCGCTGGGCAAGGCGAAGGGGCCGGCGCGCGCCTTCGACGAGATCCCCGACGACGCGCCGCAGGTGCTGATCGCCGGCTTCGGCCGCTTCGGCCAGATCGTCGCGCGATTGCTGTTCGCGCAGCACATCCGCTTCGTCGCGATCGACCCGGACGTGGAGCAGGTGGACTTCTTCCGCCGCTTCGGCAACCCGATCTACTACGGCGACCCGACCAAGCCCGACCTGCTGCGCGCCGCCGGCGCGGCGCGGATCAAGGTGTTCGTGGTCGCGGTGGACGACCTGGAGGCGAGCCTGCGCATCACTCGCCTGCTGCGCCGCCAGTATCCGAAGGCGAAGGTGTTCGTGCGTGCGCGCGACCGCCGCCACGCCTGGCAGCTGATGGATTTCGGGGTGAAGCCGATGCGCGAGACCTTCGGCACCAGCCTGGAGATGGGCCGCGACGTGCTGGTCGCGCTGGGCGTTGCGCCCGAGGTCGCGAACGACCGCGCCGAGCGTTTCCGCGAACTGGACGAACGCCTGCTGGAAGCGCAGTACCTGGTCTACGACGACGAGGACGCGCTGCGCCAGACCAATGCCGATGCGCGCAGGGAACTGGAGCAGCTGTTCGCCGCGGAACTGGGCGAAGGCGCGTTCGGCGACGTGGCGAAGACGCAGGACGAGCAGGCGGGGACTTGATGCCTACGCATCGTCATGCTTGGTCCAAAGACCGCGCATGACGACGTCCGAACGCGTCAATCCGGCCGCGTGACGGAGAAGTAGAACCCGCTGTCCGCACTCAAGCGGCCGTGCAGCGGTACCGTCGCTCCGCTTGCATTGGTTCCGAAGACTTCGACCGAATAGCGGCCGGTGCGAACGGTGCCGTTGAACTGTTTCGACGTGAACGTCGCGCGATAGCGATTGTTGCCGATGGGAACGAGCTGCGAGGCGGTCACCCGGAAAAGCTCGCTTGGCGCATCCAGCACCGGCACCGCCATCTCCGCCGTGAACCGCCCGACATCCAGCCGGCTCTCGGGAATGAAGGTGAATTCGACCCAGGCGCCCAGGATCTTCTCCCCGGCGACGCTGATGAAGTTGCCGTCGTCGTCGATATAGCCCATCTGGCCGTAGTCGACCGACGCGCCCACGACCGCCGGGTTGAAGACCTCGACGATGCGATTGGCGGCCGTCGTCGTTACCGCCGGAATCATCGTGCCGGCGAGCAGCGCAAACGCAGCAATCGACTTGCGAGCGATCTGGGACATGGGGGATCTCCGTTGGAAGTAGTGGCGCCTCGCGCCGACCCGGCATCGTTGCCTACCGTATCACCATGCCCGCGCCACGGTTCGTCGGGTGGAAGGCTTTTCGCCGCGGAACTAGGCGAAGACGCAGGAAGTGGCGGCGTCGGGGATCACGCGTTGCAGAAATCCCGCAGTTTCGATAGTGCTGTCGCGTATTTCTCGGATACCAAGCCAAGCTTCGGGTGATAACGGAATCCAGAGTGGTCGAGCGATGCAGCTTCCATGGCCATTTGCGCCTCTTTCGAAGCCGCCTCCCTGTCGGATCCTCGAAGAATCAGCGCGCGCGCAGCATGATGCTTGAATCGTTCGACTGGGAAAGCCATAGGGCCGACGCGGCTGGATAGTATTGCCATGGCCTGATCAAATCGGCTCGATATTCCATTCATCGCTATCAGATACGGAAGATCGATCGAGGCAAGGGTGCGCATGTTTGGGAACGCATTTTCGCGTTCGATGGCCGCTTCATAGGAAGCTATCGCGGCATTCAAATCCTCAAGCGCAAGATAAGCTGTCGCGCGATGCACATGGGCCAGCGCCGCATCGGAATGTTCGCCGAGTGCAAAATATCGATCGAGCAAATCTAGTGCGACACGCGGGTGCGTGCGCGCAAGGATGCATGCCTGGATCCGCAGATACTGATTCTTGTCTCGCGCCCGCTTGAGTTTCAGCTCAAAGGCCTCGGCAATGGATTCGTTCCATTCCGTATTCCGATACCAATCTTCTCTGGCCATTGCAAACCCCGGATTCGCAATGAATCTTTGTTATTCGCGAAGGAACCGCGCCATCGACGGCGGTTGCGCGGCGGCGGGCGGCGCGAGTTCGGCGGCCACGTCGACGAAGCCGCGCATCAGCGCGACTTCGCGCGGGCGGCGGTTGAGCGCATCGCGCAAATCCGGATCGGCGCCTTCCCGCAGCAGGCGTTGCGCGACGCGCAGCAGGCCGTGCAGCGCGGCCAGGTGCAGCGGGCCGAAGCCGCGCGGATCGCGCGCGTCCAGCGACACCGGCTCGTCGAGCAGGCGCTCGAGCGCGGCGAGCAGCACGTCCTCGTCGCAGGCGGTGCCGGGTTCGGCGCGCGCGCCCAGCAGCAGCAACAGCGGCGTCACCCCGCCGGCCGCGACCTGGTCGGGTTCGGCGCCGGCGAGCAGCAGCGTATCCAGCAGCGCGAGCAGGCGCGGGCGCTCGCGCGCGGTGAAGCCGTACAGCGCCGCGCAGTGCAGCGGGGTCAGGCCCTGCGCGTCGCCGGCGTGCACGTCGGCGCCGGCCGCGAGCAGGCGCGCGCACACGTCCGGCAGGCCGAGCGCGGAGGCGAGCATCAGCACGGTGACCTCGCCCGGCAGGCGCTGTTCGAGGCTGGCGCCGGCGCCGAGCAGGCGTTCGACGACCTCGACGTGGCGCATGCTCACCGCCGCCGACAACGGCGTCGCGCCGGTGTTCGCCGCCAGTTGCGGATTCGCGCCGCGCGCGAGCAGCAGCTCGGTGGCGGCGCGATGGCCGCCGCCGGCCGCGCGCAGCAGCGCGGTGCAGCCCTGCGCGTCGGCGGTGTCGATGGCGAAGCCGAGTTCGAGCAGGCGGCGCACCGCGTCGGTGTCGCCGACGATCGCGGCCGCGGGCAGGTCCTCGGCGCGCAGCGCGCGCCGCGGCAACGGCCAGCCGCGCCAGTCGAGCCAGTCGGCGAGGTCGCGGCGACCGCCGGCGAGCGCGACG
>JBGAHT010000021.1:0-36911 GCA_044226035.1 Thermomonas sp.
TGACTGAGAAAAAGGCCTATCCGCTGCGCATCAACGCCGAGGTTCTCGCCGCGGCGCAGCGCTGGGCCGACGACGAATTGCGCAGCCTCAACGCGCAGATCGAATACCTGTTGCGCGACGCCCTGCGCAAGGCCGGGCGGCTGAAGTCGCCCGCCGACGAGGATTCCACCGGCGATTGAGCTCCCGAGGAGGAACCAGCATGAACGCTTCCACCCGCAACTACACCCGCGTCTCCGCCCTGGTGTTCACCGCCGTCGCCCTGCTGCAGGGCTGGCGCGCGGCCAGCGGCCTGGCCTTGCGGATCGGAGACTACTCCGTGCCCGCGTCGTTCTCGTGGGTGGCCTGCATCGCCGCCGCCGCGCTCGCGGTCTGGGGCTGGCGTGCGCGCTGAATCGAAGGCGACGTTGCGCGGCGACGCCGGCAACGATCCCGCCCTGCAGCTGGTGCCCGCCAGCGGCCGCAGCCGCATGTGGCTGTTCGCGCTCACCGTCGGCGTGCCGATGCTGGCGACGCTGCTCGGCGTGGCGCTGGGCCGCATTCCCACCGGCGAATCGCTGTGGGGAATCGGCAATCGCGGTGGCGATGCCCTGATCGCGATGCTGGTGGTGGCGGTGGTGACCGGCGCCATCGCCGGCTTCCTCGCGCTCATGCTGAAACGGCACCGCCTGCAACTCGACGCCGCCGGCCTCGAGGTCGCGACCACGTTCTACCGGCAGTGGTTCGCACGCAGCGACCTGCGGCTGGACGCGGCGCGCATCGTGCGCCTCGACGAGCACCCGGAACTGCGCCCGTTGCTGAAGAGCAACGGCTATGCCCTGCCCGGCTTCCGCAGCGGCTGGTTCCGCCTGCGCAACTGGCACAAGGCCTTCGTCGCCATCAGCGATGGCGAACGCCTGCTGTGGATTCCGACCACGCGCGGCTTCGACCTGCTGCTGCAGCCGCGCGATCCGCAAGGGTTGCTCGAGCGCCTGCGCGAACCGGCGTCGCCGACGCGCTAAGCTGCGCGCATGCGCAAACGCCCCGCGTCGCGACTGGTGAACACGCCGGAGATCGAACTCTGGCCGGCATCGCTGCTGCGCGCGCGCGGCAACCACGATGCGCGCGCACTGGCGCGGGCGGACACGGTGCTGCGACGCAAGCGCGATGGCCGCTACCTCGCCGCGGATTCGGGCGTCGCTTTTAACAGCCGAATGGCTGTTCACCGGCTCCTGCCGCTGGTGCCCCGCCTGAATCGGGAACCCGGGCTGGATGCGGCGCTGGACGCGCTCGATGCTTCGCGAACGCGCATCGAGGAACGCCGCGTCGGCGTCGGCCACGCCATCGCCACGCTGCCGCTGTCGCGCCTGCACGAACGCCTCGGCCGGCTCGGGCTCGATGCCGAAGCCTATTCGCAACGCACCCGGCTGGAACTGGTGCCGGAACCCGAATGGCTGGCGTTCGCCGGCTTCGACCGCTGGCGCCGCCCGCTGTGGCTGCTCGCGCCGGCGGCGCGCGCGTGGACGCACCTGCGCGAAGCCGCGCTGCGCGACGGCGTCGTGCTCGAGGCGATTTCCGGCTACCGCAGCCACGATTACCAACTCGGCATCTTCGAGCGCAAGCTCGCGCGCGGCCAGGCCGTCGACGAGATCCTCGCGGTCAACGCCGCGCCAGGTTTCAGCGAACACCACGCCGGCACCGCGCTCGACATCGGCACGCCCGGCGAGGCGCCGGCGGAGGAACCGTTCGAACGCACGTCCGCGTTCGAGTGGCTACGGGCGAACGCCGGCGGATACGGTTTCGCGATGAGTTATCCGCGCGACAACCCGCACGGCATCGTGTACGAGCCGTGGCATTGGCGGTTCCAAAGCGCCTGATCATTCGAGGTGTCGTCCCGAGCACCGCGAGGGACCTGCTTCTTTGGATCCTGCCAGGAGAAACAACAGCAGGTCCTTCGGCTTCGCCTCAGGATGACAGCATGGTTCAATCCTGCGAACGCTTGGTCGGCGCCTTCGCCTGCACGCCCGCGTCGGCAATGCGCCACAGGTAGAAGCTGGCGTAGCTGCGGAACGGCGCCCAGCGTTCGCCGCGCGCCAGCAATTCCTTCGGCGTCGGCATCTGGTCGAGCTTGTCCAGCACTTGCGCGCCCTTGCGGATGCCGAGGTCGTCGACCGGCAGCACGTCCGGGCGGCCGAGGCGGAACATCAGCATCATTTCCACCGTCCAGCGGCCGATGCCGCGGATCGGCGTCAGCGCGGCGATGATCGCGTCGTTGTCCAGCGTCGCCATCTGCTTCAGCGTCGGGATCTCGCCGCGCTGCTCGCGCGCGGCCAGGTCGCGCAGCGCCAGCAGCTTGTTGCCGGACACGCCGCAGGCGCGGATGGCCGCGTCGTCGCGGCGCGACAGCGTGTCGCAATGGAAGCGGTCGCTGGCGATCGCGGTTTCCACCCGGGAAACGATCGTCGCCGCGGCCTTGCCGCTGAGCTGCTGGTAGAGGATGGCGCGCGCCAGCGCATCGACCGGATCGAACGGTTTCTTCCAGCGCGGATCGGCTTCGATCAGCGGCAGCTTCTTCAGCCACGGCGCGAAGCGGCGGTCTTTCGAAAGGTGTTTGGTCGCCGCTTCCGTATCGAATCCGCGTGCATGTCGCGGCATGGCTATTCCCCCCGTTTCCACAGCATCGCGCCGAACAGCAGCCAGCCGGCGATCAGCAGCGTGCCGCCGAAGGGCGCCAGCCGCGGCCGCAGCCCGAACAGCGCTTCGGCGACCAGGCTGCCCGAGAACAGCAGCACGCCGGCCAGCAGCGCGAACAGGGCGGCGCGCATCCCGCGCGACGCCGCGCGCGGCGCGAACGCGGCCAGCGCCAGGCCGTGCCCGAACGCGAACAGCGCCGCGGTCTGCAGCCGCGATTGATCGGGGCCGGCGGCGGCATGCGCGGCGTAGGCCGACAGCGCGACCGCGACGGCGCACAGCACTGCGCCGGCGGCGGCGAGCGGGCGCATCAGCGGACCCGGTCCCGCGCAAACGCGAACGCCGCGACTAGCGCGGCGTCCGGTGCGAGTGGAGTGTCGTGGCCGAAGCGCACGGTCCCGCTTACTTCAGGCCCCAGTAGGCGTCGTACTGGCCGTTCTCGGTGTAGGCGTTCTCGATGCCGTTCTTGTAGACGTCGAACGGGCGATCGGTCGGCTCGTAACCCTGGGTCATCGCCCACGCGCGCAGCGCGTTGTGCACGGTCTCGAGGCCGGCCCAGTAGCCGGTATAGCCCGCGGTCACCGCGCGGCCGGCCGGCACCTGCACGTACTTCACCGGGCCGCTGAGCTTGAGCCCGGTCAGCGCGCCGGCCTTGGTCACCGGCACGGCCACGTCGAAGGTGTAGTTCTCGCGGCCCATTTCGCTGGTGATGATGCGCATCGGGCCGGCGGCGGTCAGGCCGTTCGCGGACAGGTTGCGGTTGATCCATTCCATGTTGGCGCGCATCGACGCCTGCAGCTTGTCGTCGTCGCGGTCGATCGAGCCGGCGGTCACCACCAGCAGGTTGGTGGCCGGCATGTCGACGACGTGGATCTCGGTCATGCCCGGGGTGGCGGCGTAATCGACGTTCGGCACCGTGGTCAGCATGTTCGACAGGCGCTCGAGGCCGAGCTTCATGTCGTCGCCGACATGGCGGCCGACGTACAGGCCGGCGTAGCGGCCGAGCAGGTCCCAGCCGTAGTCGACGTCGTAGCTCTGCGTGATCTTGACGTTGCGCCCGCCGCGACCGGTCGGTTCGAACTTGAACGTCATCTTCTTGTCGCTGCCGCGCTCGGGGTTGGTCAGGGCGTAGGTCACGCTCTGGCCGGGCTGGCTATCGATGATCTGCCAGCTGCCCTGGCCCGGGTTCGGCTTGTCCGAGTCGTAGTCCAGGCGCGCGCCCTTGCCCGCTTCCGGGCCGGACAGCTTCAACGCCATGCGCGGATCGCGCAGCGGCACCACGTTCCAGTCCTTGAAGCGCTTCAGGCTGTTCAGGGTGTCGTAGACGATCGTCATCTTGCGATTCGTCTCGATGTCCTTGGTCAGGTGGCGGTGCGAGGGAAGCACCAGGCCGACGAGCACGAACAGCACGGCCACGATCGCCAGCGAAATCAGGATCTCGATCAAACGGGTCATTCAGGATTCTCCAGGAACCTCGGCCGTACCGGGGGGCGCAGACCCGCAATCCTAGCAATTTGCATCGCCGGACGGGAGCCGACGCGAGGCCTCCCCGCCCCGGGCCGGGGGGCCGCGCCGGCGGACTAGACCAGTTGCAGCTCGAAGGCCTTGAGCACGGCCCGGGTGCGATCGCGCACGCCGAGTTTGCTCAAGATGTTGGACACATGGTTCTTGATGGTGCCCTCGGCCACGCCCAGCGAATTGGCGATTTCCTTGTTGGAGAAACCGCCGGCCATCAGCCGCAGGATTTCGGTTTCGCGCTCGGTCAGCGGGTCCGGGCGGTCGAGGCTGACGAAATCGTTGCGCATGTGCTCGAGCCCGGACAGCAGGCGCTGGGTCACCGCCGGCTGCACCAGCGAACCGCCCTCGGCCACGGTTTCGATCGCGCCGACCAGCTGTTCCAGCGACACGTCCTTGAGCAGGTAGCCCTTGGCCCCGGCCTTGATCCCGGCCAGCACCAGCTGGTCGTCGTCGAAGGTGGTGAGGATGATCGTCGGCGGCAGCTGCTGGATGCGCGCCAGCGTCTGCAGCGCCTCCAGCCCCGACATCGCCGGCATGCGCATGTCCATCAGCACCACGTCGGGACGGACCACGGGGATCTGCTCGACCGCCTGGCGCCCGTCGCCGGCCTCGGCCACCACCTCGACCCCCTCGGCCAGGGCCAGCAGCGAGCGGATGCCCTGCCGGACCAGCGTCTGGTCGTCCACGAGGAAGACACGGATCATGGAACCTCCCGCAACGGGAAACGGTGGAAAGGATGCCTGCGGGCGCGCGCGCGGTTCATCCGGACGCCGCCACCGGCCGGACCGGGGCCGCCACGACGGTCGCGGGCGCCACGGCCGCCTCGGCCTCGGACTGCAGCGGCAGGAACAGGTCGAGGGCGAAGCCGCGCGCCGGCGCCGGGTCGATGTCCAGCCGCCCGCCGTAGCCGTCGAGGCGTTCGCGGATCCCGCGCAGGCCGTTGCCGGCCATCGCCGCCCCCTGCGCCCCGCGGCCGTCGTCGCGGGCGCGCAGGTGCACCGCGCCGCCTTCGACCCGGTAATCGAGCTCCAGGACCGTGGCGTGGGCGTGGCGTACGGCATTCGTGATGATTTCCTGGGTGCAGCGCAGCAGCACGTGCGCGCGTTCCGGGTCCTCGAGCAGGAAGGGTTCGGGCATGCGCATGTCGATGCGCAGCCCCGGCACGTTGTCGGCCAGCGGCAGCAGGGTCGCGGCCATGTCGATGGCGTCGTCGTCGCGCAGCCGGCTCACCGCCTCGCGCACGTCGCTCAGCAGCAGCCGCGCCAGCGTGTGCGCCTGGTTGATGTGCTCGCGCGGCGCGCCCTCGACGAGGTGGCCGGCGACCTCCAGGTTGAGGCTGAGCGCGGTCAGGTGGTGGCCGAGCAGGTCGTGCAGTTCGCGCGAGATGCGGGTGCGTTCGTTGACCCGCGCGCTTTCGGCCAGCAACGCGCGGGTGGCGCGCAGTTCCGCATTCAGCCGGCGCTGGTCCTCGCGCGCCTGCGATTGCTGCCGCGCGACCAGGCTGGTGACGAACACGAACACGGAGAACCCGGCGTAGAGCATCGACTGCAGGATCGCCTCGGGCCAGCCGAATTGCTGCCCGAACACGAAGATCGGGGCGAGCGCCAACTGGCTGGCCACCAGCAGCAGCATGCCGATTCCCGCCGGCAACAGCCACGGCAGCACGCACGCGGCGACCATCAGCAGGATGCTGCCGAGGCCGCTGAGGCTGTAGTAGCTCATGGCCAGCGCGGCGCCGAGGAACACCGGCAGCAACGCGTAGTTGGCGAGGCGGGTGCGGCGACCGCCCATCGTCCGGGTCAGCCACAGGTACAGCACGCCGAACGCGGCGTAGGCGACCCATCCCTGCCAGGCCATGCTCGGCGGCTGGGAATCGTCCAGCGCTTCCGGCGGGAACTGCGCCGTGTACAGCAGCGGCAAGCCCACCAGCGCCCACGTGAACAGGCCGGCGTAGCGCAGCAGGCGGGTATGGTCCAGGCGCGTGAGCATGCCGCCATCTTAGGCGCAAGCCCGTCGCCGCCGAGTGCATCGGAAGTCATGCCGGCGGTCGCCCGGCGCGGAAGGCCGTGCGATAATCCGCGGCGGCCGCGTCGACGGCCGCGACCGCCAGAAAAACGGAGTCAGGAATGTCGATTGTCGTCCGCGACGTGCGCGAGCACGAGCTGGATTCCGTGCTCGCCCTCAACAACGCCGCCGGCCCCGCCATCCTCCCGCTGGACGCGAACCGCCTTCGTCGGTTCTTCCGCTCCGCCGAATATTTCCGCGTCGCCGAACGCGACGGCAGCCTCGCCGGCTTCCTCGTCGGCTTCGGCCCGGACGCCGGCCACGACAGCGACAACTACGCGTGGTTCCGCGAACGCTACCCGCGCTTCTTCTACATCGACCGCATCGTGGTCGCCAGCCGCCGTCGTGGCGGCGGCGTGGGCCGCGCGTTCTACGCCGACGTGCAGAGCCACGCCGAACTGCGCTACCCGCACCTGGCCTGCGAGGTGTTCCTCGAACAGGGCAACGACCCGGCGCTGCTGTTCCACGGCAGCTTCGGCTTCCGCGAAGTCGGCCAACGGGTCGCGCCGGACACCGGCGTGCGCGCGGCGATGCTGATGAAGGAACTGTGCAGCTACGCATGGGTGCGCGACACCTACGGCGACCGCCTGCCGGACGCGCCGTGGGTCTCGCAGCCGCGCGCCGGCGCCGACGCGCTTCCCGCCACCGGCACCAGCGGGCACTGACGTGGCCGCGAACCCGAACTACGAACAGGCGGGCGAACTCAAGATCGGCCAGGTCGGCATCGCCAACCTGCGCGTGCGCACGCTCGACGTCGAAAAGCTCGCCGAAGAGATGCGCGACCGCGTCGCCCGCGCGCCGAAGCTGTTCGCGCGCGCCGCGGTCATCGTCGATTTCGGCGGCCTGCCCGGCACGCCCGCCCTCGTCGACGCGCGCGCGCTGGTCGATGCGCTGCGCGACGCCGGCGTGATCCCGGTCGCGCTGGCCTGGGGCAGCAGCGACAACGAACGGCTCGCGGAGCAGCTCGGCCTGCCGCTGCTGGCCAAGTTCCGCGCGCAATACGAACGCGCCGGCGAACCAGCACCTGTGGGAGGGGCCTCGGCCGCGAATGCTCCCATTCCGGAAAAAAGCATCGCGCCTGAAGGCGCTCCCACGAAGCCAGTCGCTGCGACTGCCGTGTCGAATGCGAATCCCGGCCTGGTCCAGACCGCGCCGGTGCGCTCGGGCCAGCAGGTCTACGCCGACAACCGCGACCTGACCGTGCTCGCCGCGGTCGGCGCCGGCGCCGAGGTCATCGCCGACGGCTCCATCCACATCTACGGCGCGCTGCGCGGGCGCGCGCTCGCCGGCGCGCAGGGCTTCGAGCAGGCGCGCATCTTCTGCCGCGAGTTCCGCGCCGAACTCGTCGCCATCGCCGGCCACTACAAGGTGCTGGACGACATCCCGCGCGAACTGCACGGCAAGCCGGTGCAGATCTCGCTCCACGAAGACGGACTCAGGATCGACGCGCTCGAATGAGCGACCACGAAGGAGAAGTGTTTTGGCAGAAATCATCGTAGTCACGTCCGGCAAGGGCGGCGTCGGCAAGACCACCACGAGCGCCTCGCTCGCGAGCGGACTCGCCCGCCACGGCAAGAAGGTCGCGGTCATCGACTTCGACGTCGGCCTGCGCAACCTCGACCTGATCATGGGCTGCGAGCGCCGCGTGGTGTACGACTTCGTCAACGTGATCCAGGGCGAGGCTTCGCTGAAGCAGGCGCTGATCAAGGACAAGCGCTTCGACAACCTGTACGTGCTCGCCGCGTCGCAGACCCGCGACAAGGACGCGCTGACCAAGGAAGGCGTGGAGAAGGTGCTGAAGGAACTGGCCGACGACGGCTTCGACTACGTCGTCTGCGATTCGCCCGCCGGCATCGAGAAGGGCGCGTTCCTCGCCATGTACTTCGCCGACCAGGCGGTGGTGGTGGTGAACCCGGAAGTCTCCAGCGTGCGCGACTCCGACCGCATCCTCGGCCTGCTCGCCTCGAAGACGCGCCGCGCCGAGGCCGGCGAACGCGTCAAGGAATTCCTGCTGCTCACCCGCTACAGCCCGCAGCGCGTCGAGAACGGCGAGATGCTGAGCGTGAAGGACGTCGAGGAAGTGCTCGGCCTCAAGACCGTCGGCGTGATCCCCGAATCGGGCGACGTGCTCAACGCCTCGAACAAGGGCGAGCCGGTGATCCTGGACATGGAATCCAACGCCGGCCAGGCCTACGACGACGCGGTCGCGAGGCTGCTGGGCGAGGAACGCCCGATGCGCTTCACCACGGTGGAGAAGAAGGGCTTCTTCAACAAGCTGTTCGGGGGTTGAGCATGGGAATGTTCGATTTCCTCTTCGGCGCGAAGAAGAACACCGCCTCCATCGCCAAGGACCGGCTGCGCATCATCATCGCGCAGGAACGCACCCTGGCCGGCGGCCGCGACTACCTGCCGCTGCTGCGCCAGGAGCTGCTGGAGGTGATCCGCAAGTACGTCAACATCGACGCCGACGCGGTCAAGGTGGACGTGGTCAAGGAAGGCGAGCACGACATCCTCGACATCTCGGTCGCGTTGCCGGACGAGCGCGCGAGCGCGGCCTGATCCCTTGAAGCCCTCCCCTTCAAGGGGAGGGTTTGGGTGGGGATGGGGTTTGACGACATGAACGAACACCATCCCCATCCCGGCCTTCCGCTCGAAGGGGAAGGAGAAAAGCAAGGCGATGTATTGCGCCTGTCGGACATCGGCTTCGACGGCGCGCGCGCCCTGCTCGCGCGCTACGGCCTCGAACTCGCGCGCGTCGCCGACGGCGAACCGATCCCCGGCAGCTACTGGGGCGAATGCGAGGCGGGCCTGGTCGGCAACGTCGTGCACGCGCGCGCCGACACGCCGGTGCATTCGCTGCTGCACGAGGCCGCGCACCTGATCGTGCTCCCGCCCGAACGCCGCGCCGCGGTGCATACCGATGCCACCGATTCGATCGAGGAAGAGGACGCGACGTGCGTGCTGCAGGCGCTGCTCGGCGACGAACTGCCCGGCGTCGGGCGCGAACGCGTGCTCGCCGACATGGACGACTGGGGCTACACTTTCCGCCTGGGCAGCGCGCGCGCCTACATCGAACACGATGCCGAAGCCGCATGGCGATGGCTCGCCGACCGCGGGCTGGTGGAACCGGCGACCCGAACGCTTGCGGCGATGCGCGCGGAGCGCTGAAGGCAACACGTTCCGCATCGGAGAGGAGCAAGTCGCATGTCGTCCTTCAACCGGCTCGTCAAGGTGCGCGACGAAAGCGAATGCGCCCGGCTCGCCGAGCGCTTCCAGAGCGCATATCCATTCCCGCACGTCTGCATCGACGGCTTCTTCCGTCCGGAGTTCATCGACAGGCTGATCGCCGATTTCCCGCCCGCCGGTACCCCCGACTACGACCGCTTCTGCGCCGGCGAGGGCGAAGGCCCGCGCCGCAACTACGCCAACAGCGAACCGGCCGCTTTCCCGCCGGCGTTCCGCGAACTCGACGCGGTCTGCGCCGAACCCGCGTTCCTCGACTACCTCTCGCGCATCACTGGCATCCCCGACTACCAGTTCGACCCGGCGTATTTCGGCGCCGGCATCCGCGAAAGCCGCAATGGCGCCATGCTGCCGCCGCACCTGGACTTCAACTACCACCCGGAAACCCTGTCGCACCGCCGCCTGAACTTCCTGCTTTATCTCAACCCCGAATGGCAAGCGGAATGGGGCGGCAACATCCAGGTCCATCTCGACCCGAACGTGCACGGCGACGACAGCAAGATCGCCGCCTTCGCGCCGGCGTCCAACCGCGTCTTCATCTTCGAGACCTCGGAGATTTCCTGGCACGCCTTCGACCGCATCCGCGCGCCGGAGGGACTCGCCCGGCGCGCATGGTCGATCTACTACTACACCCGCGACCGCGACGGCGCCGACGAGATCAAGCGGCGCAACACCGAGTACGTGGAACCGGGGCTGCCGCCGGAGTTCGCCGAGGGCCACGTGCTGGACGCGGACGACATCAGGCTGCTGCAGGAGATGTTGCAGCGCCGCGATTCGCGGATCGCGATGCTGTACGAATTGCGCCGCACGTTCGAGCCGCGTTATTCGCACCTCTGGAACGAATACAAGTACTACCTCGAGCGCTACCAGGAATCGCAGAAGCCCTGAACGGCGTCACGCCAGCGCCGCCCCAGGTCGAGGACGACGCGCGTGCCCTGCGGTGGATGCGGTTCGATGCGCAGGTCCCAGCCGAGGTGCTCGCACAGGCGCGCGATGAGTTCGAGCCCGATCCCGCCGCCGCTGCGCGCGCCGCCCTCGCGCGCCATCCGCGCGTAGACCGCGCCGACTTCCTCCGGGGTCATGCCGTGGCCCGGGTCCTCGATGACCACCACCGCGGGCGCGCCGAGCGCGAGCGTGATCGTGCCGCGGTCGCTGTTCTCGATGGCATTGCGCAGCAGGTTGCCGATCGCGGCGCGGACGATGCCCGCGGGCGCGTGCAGCGTGCACTCCGGCAATGGCGCGATCGCCAGCTCGAGGTCCTTGCCCGCGCACAGGTGGCGGTGGTCCTCGACCAGCTCCGGCAGCATCGCGTCCAGCCGGAAGGTCTCGCTGATCGTGGGCAGGCGCGCGGGATCGCGCGCGAGCACCAGCAGCAGCGCGATCAGCTGTTCCACGCCGCGCGCGGTGCGCAGGATCCGCTCGATCTGGCGGCGGGCGCCTTCGGGCACCGGCTCGCCGTCGAGCGCGAGTTCGGCCGCGCCGGCGATCACCGCCATCGGCGTGCGCAATTCGTGGCTGCTGGTGGCGATGAACTGGCGCTCGCGGTCGACGTAGCGTTCGTTGCGCGCGAGGTAGTCGTTGAGCGCGTTCGCGATCACCAGCATTTCGGAACTGGCGTTGGCCGCGGGCGCGATGCGCTGTCCGGCATGGTCCGGGCGAAGGCGTTCGATGTCGGCGGCCATCTCCGCGAGCGGGCGCACCAGCCGGCGCAGCGCCCAGCCCAGCCCGGCGCCGAGCAGCGCGAGGACCAGCGCCAGCCCCGCGAGCATCGCCGCGGACGCCTTGAACTCGTTCCGCTCGAACTCGCCAAGGTCCATCATCAGCACCTGCGGCCGGCCCTCGAGCATGCGCACCAGCAGCACGCGTTCGCGCCCGTCGACGCTGACATCGTCGTGCAGGCCCGGCTTGAAGCGCGCCAACTCCGGCGGCACGGGCTTGTCGCTGCCCACGCCGTACAGCGCCGCGCCGTCGATGTCGCGCCAGCGGTAGCCCGGATCGACCGCACGGCGCCGGTCGAAATGGTCGATTTCCGAATGCAGCATGGACTTCCACACGATGCGTTCGGCGTGCTCGTTGATCGAATTGCCGAGCGCGACGACCGCCGCCGTCAGCACCAGCATGTACGGCACCACCCAAAGCGTGACGCGCTGGCTGAGGCTGCGCTTACTGGCCGCCATTGCCTTCCTCCGCCATCGCGAGCCGGTAGCCGACGCGCGGGATGGTGTGCAGCAGCTTGGCCTCGAACGGGCCGTCGATGGCCCGGCGCAGGTCGTAGACGTGCGAGCGCAGCATGTCGCGGTCCGGCGCGTCGTCGCCCCACAGCGCGCGTTCCAGTTGCTCGCGGCCGACCACCGCGGGGCTCGCGCGCATCAGCGTTTCCAGCAGCTTGCGGCAGGCCGGGTACAACTGCAGCGGCGCGTCGCCGCGGCGCACCTCGTGGGTGTCGAGGTCGAAGCGCAGGTCGTGCACCTGCAGCACGCGCCGGCGCGAACGCGCGGTGGAGCGCGCCAGCAACGCGTCCAGGCGCGCCTCCAGTTCGAGCAAGGCGAATGGCTTGACCAGGTAGTCGTCCGCGCCGGAGCGCAAGCCGTGCACCTTGTCCGGCAATTCCCCGCGCGCGGTCAGCACGATCACCGGCACGTCGAGGCCGTGTTCGCCGCGCAACCTGCGCAGCACTTCCATCCCGTCCATGCGCGGCAGCAGCCAGTCGAGCACGATCGCGTCGTAGGCGTGGTTCGCCGCGAGGTGCAGGCCGACCACGCCGTCGGGCGCGGCATCGAGCACGTGGCCGCGCGCCTCGAAGTACTGGAACAGGTTCGCGACCAGTTCCCGGTTGTCCTCGATCACCAGCAATCGCACCGGTTCCGGCTCCATGCCCTCGCTTCCGCCACAGTGTAAGCTCGGCGAAAAGCGCGAACGGAATCGCGATCCGACGACATTCCGACAGCCCGGCGCCGAGCATCTTGGTTTTGCCTCCATCCAATCCCGCCTTGGACCGAGAATCGACCGCCGCCGCGCAGCAACCAGGCGATGCCCTGCATGACGACGCGCCGCGCGTGGGCGGCATGCCGCGCTGGCTGGTATGGCAACTGCTGGTGCCGCTCGCGCTGCTGGCCGTGGCGACGGTTTGCCTGGTTCCGCTCGGCGGCGACCGCTGGCTCGCCGACCAGGTCTATGCGGCAGAGGGCGGGCGCTGGGCGTTCCGCAACAGTTTCCTGGCCACGCACGTCCTGCATTCGGGCGGCAAGGCGCTGAGCGCGATCGCCTGGTGCGCGGCCATCGCGATGGCCGCGTGGTCGTCGACCCACGCACACTGGAAACCGCTGCGCCGGCCGCTGCTGGCGCTGGTGCTGTCGGTCGCGCTGTCGACGCTGCTGGTTTCCGTGCTCAAGCACACCACCGGCCAGGACTGCCCGTGGGATGCCGTGGATTACGGCGGGACGCATCCCTACTTCAACCTGTTCCAGGCGCGCCCGCCGGGGATCAAGCCCAGCGGCTGCTTTCCCGCGGGCCAGGCCAGCGCCGGTTATGCGTGGGTGGCCCTGTATTTCTTCTTCGCGAGCGTGCGCCCCGCATGGCGCTACCGCGGGCTGGCGATCGGCGTGGTGGCCGGCGCGGTGCTCGGCATCGCGCAGCAGTTGCGCGGCGCGCATTACCTGTCGCACGACATCTGGACCCTCGCGGTGTCCTGGTTCGTCGCACTCGCGGTGTATCGGCTTTCCCTGCGCCGCTCCGCGCGCCCCGCGACCGGCCCGGGCGGGAACGGCTGAGCCAGGCCGGCACCCGCCAAGGCGCCGGAAGCCGTCTTCGCGTTAGACCGCCCAAGGCTGGGCTCGGCGCCCGCCTCGACCCGCCGGGTTCGCGCCATACTCCGCGCATGGACGACCTCGCCCCGCAACCCGCCGCCACCGCCACCGCCCTGCCCTCGCGGTTCTACGTCGAACCGGCGATGGCCGGCCTCGACCGCCGCGCGATCTTCGACCGCGCCTGGCAACTGGTCGCGCACGTCTCGCAACTGCGCGACGCCGGCGACCACGTGGTCGCCAACCTCGCCGGTTTGCCGGTGATCGCCGTGCGCGGCGCGGACGACGCGATCCGCGTGTTCCACAACGTGTGCCGGCATCGCGCCGGGCCCATCGCGCAATGCGACGGCTTGGGCGCGAAGGCCCTGCGCTGCCGCTACCACGGCTGGACCTACACCCTGGAAGGCCAGCTGCGTTCCGCGCCGGAGATGAAGGATGCGATGGATTTCGACGTCGCCGGCATCCGCCTGCCGCAACTGGCGGTGAAAGTCTGGCAGGGACTGGTGTTCGCCGCCGTGGACGAGGCGAATGCGCCCGCGTTCGACGAACTCGTCGCCGGGATCGACGCGCGCCTCGGCGCGGATCGGGGGCTGGAACGGTACGGCAACCACCACCGCGTGGGTTACGACATCGACTGCAACTGGAAGGTGTACGTCGACAACTACCTCGAGGGCTACCACGTCCCGCACGTGCATCCCGGTTTGAACAAGCTGCTCGACTACCGCAGCTACCGCACCGAGCTTTCGGATTGGTATTCGCTGCAGTGGAGCCCGCTCGAAAGCGACGCTTCGCTGTACGGCAACGGCGACGCGCTCTATTACTGGCTGTGGCCGAACACCATGCTCAACATCCTGCCCGGGCGTTTGCAGACGAACACGGTCGTGCCGCTGGGCACGGACCGTTGCCGGGTGCTGTTCGACAGCTACTACGCGGCGAGCGACGACGATGCGAAGCGCGATGCCGACCTCGCCTTCAGCGACGAGGTGCAGCACGAGGACCTCGGCATCTGCGAGGACGTGCAGCGCGGCTTCGCGTCCGGAAGCTACGTGCCCGGGCGCCTGAACCCGTTGCGCGAAACCGGCGTTCACCATTTCCACGAACTGCTGCGCGCGGCGTATCGGAATGCCCGTTCGTCCCGAGCGTAGCGCCGGAGGCGCGGAGTCGAAGGACGCAGCAAGAGTCAAAGGGGGAGAACGACATGAGCATTGATCGGAAGTCCTTCGACTTCGGCGCTGTGCGCCTACGCTCAGGACGAACGGAATGACTCATCCACGCCCGCTGGGCCTGTGGATGGCGACCGCGCTGGTGGTCGGCAGCATGATCGGCAGCGGCGTGTTCCTGTTGCCGGCGTCGATGGCGCAATACGGCGGCGTCAGCCTGCTCGGCTGGGGCATCACCCTGGCCGGCGCGCTGGCGCTGGCGTGGACGTTCTCGCGACTGTCGAGGCGCTGGCCGCAGACCGGCGGGCCGTACGTGTTCGCGCGCAACGCCTTCGGCGACGTGCCGGGATTCCTGGTCGCGTGGAGCTACTGGGTCTCGATCTGGTGCGGCAACGCGGCGATCGCGGTCACCTTCGCCGGCAGCGTGGGCGCGTTGTTCCCCGCGGCCACGGCGACGCCGCTGCGCGCCGCCGCGCTTGCGCTGGGCGGCCTGTGGCTCTGCGCCGGCGTGAACCTGCTCGGCGTGCGCGAAGCCGGGCGCATGCAACTGTTGCTGACCATCCTCAAGTTCGTGCCGCTGCTGCTGTTCGCCGGCATCGCGGTGTGGTTCATCGACCCCGGCCATTTCGTGCCGTTCAACCCCAGCGGCGAGTCCCTGCCGGGCGCGATCAACGCGACCGTCGCGCTGGCGCTGTTCGCGTTGTGCGGCGTGGAAGTCGCCACCGTCCCGGCCGGCGCCATCGACCAGCCCGAGCGCACCATTCCGCGCGCGACGATGATCGGCACGCTGCTCGCGGGCCTGGTGACCGTGATCGCGGTCAGCGCGGTGATGGGCATCCTGCCGGCGGCGACGTTGAAGCATTCCTCCGCGCCCATGGTCGATGCCGCGCGCGCGTTGTGGGGCCCGTGGGCCGGAACCGGCATCGCCGCGATCGCCGCGATCTCCTGCCTCGGCGCCTTGAACGGCTGGGTGCTGCTGTCCGCGCAGATCCCGTTCGCCGCCGCGCGCGACGGCCTGATGCCCAAACCCTTCACCGTGCTCGACAAGGGCGGCACGCCGGCGTTCGGCCTGGTCGTCAGCAGCGCGCTCGCCTCCCTGCTGATCGCCGCGAACTTCAGCCGTTCGCTGGTGCAGCTGTTCACCTTCTCGATCCTGCTGTCCACCGCGGCCATCCTCCTGCCGTATCTGGTGGACAGCGCGGCCTGGGTGTTGCGCGGCGACCGCAAGGGACGAGGGGTCGCGCTGTTCGCGCTGGCCTACAGCGTGTACGCGCTGGTCGGCACCGGCGCCGAGGCCCTGCTCTGGGGCGCGGTGCTGCTGCTGGCCGGGTTGCCGGTGTACCTGTGGATGCGGCGCAAGGCCCGGGGCTGACCCCGCGACCCGCCCTGCGCCGTTGCTTCCTGCATCCCGCACGAGGACGAACCCATGCCACGCCATTCCCGCAAGGCCATCGCCGCGCTGTCGGCCATGCTCGCGCTCGCCGGCGTCGCCACCGCGCGCGCCGCCAGCTTCGATTGCGCCAAGGCGCGCAGCGGCGTGGAAAAGGCGATCTGCGCCGATCCCAAGCTGTCGGAATACGACGAACGCATCGCCGCCGCGTACAAGCGCGCACTCGGGGAATGGGACGGCGCGATCCGCGGCTACGTGCGCGAAGACCAGCGCCACTGGCTTTCCGAAATCCGCCGCATCGACGGGAACGACAGCGAAACCGGGGCCGTGTGCGCGAGCGGCGACCTGCACTGCCTGCGCCGCGAACTGCTGTTGCGCACCGACGAAGTCGAAAGCCCGGGCTACCGCAACAGCGGCGTGTACCAGCGCAGCGACGGCGGCGGCAACCTGCTGGTGACGGCCGTGCGCAATGCCGACATCCGCCTGCGCCTGTACGACCGCAAGGACTCGAAGATCGTGGCCAGCGCGGTGGACGAGGCGGAATCGCAGCGCACCGGCCTGCCGCAGCTGCAGCGCGACACCTTCCGCTGGGACGGCCCGGACACCTTCCTGCTCGAGGCCGCGGACGCCGATGGCCGGGCCCCGGCCGACGGCTGCGCGCTGACCGTGCATTTCACCGGGAAGGCCGCGACCGTCCTGCAGCAGGGCGGCTGCGGCGGCGCCCGGCTGGAGGGCACCTACCTGCGCGACCTCGGCGACCTGCCAACCAACTACGAGTTCAACGCGGATTGACCCCGGCCCCCGGGCTATAATTCGGCCCGCACGGAGGGAGAAGCGGCGCATCGGGACACCGGTGCCGCCGCTGCCGAAGGCGCAACCGCCCGGAATCGCTCAGGCCCAAGACCGCCGTGTGACCACACTCTGGAGAGATCGGCATCGCACGATGCCGGCGCCGAAGGGGCAAGAACCGCGCGGCCTCCCCTCCCCGCCGCGCGTTTCCAAACTCTCAGGCAGAAGGACAGAGCGGGGCGAGCAGGGCTTTCGAGCAGCGCAAGCTGCGAGCCTGCGAGCGCCAGCGCGCCTGCGAGCGCGCTGGCAGGGAAGACCTACACGCCCTCCGCCATTGTCCGAGCCCAATTCCATGACCCAGCCTTCCCTGCGCTCGCTCGAGCACCACGCCGCCTTCATCGAACGCCACATCGGCCCGAACGACGCCGAGATCGCGGCGATGCTGGAGGTCGTCGGCCACGGTTCGCTCGAAGCGATGACCGACGCCATCGTGCCGGCGTCGATCAAGTCCGCCGCGCCGCTGGCGCTGCCGGAGCCCACCACCGAAGTCGAGGCGCTGGCGCAGATCCGCGCGATCGCGGCGAAGAACAAGGTGTTCCGCAGCTTCATCGGCCAGGGCTATTACGGCACCCATGTGCCGAACGTCATCCTGCGCAACATCCTCGAGAACCCGGCCTGGTACACCGCGTACACGCCCTACCAGGCGGAGATCTCGCAGGGCCGGATGGAGGCGCTGATCAATTTCCAGACCATGGTCGCCGACCTGACCGGGATGGAAATCGCCAACGCCTCGCTGCTCGACGAAGCCACCGCCGCGGCCGAGGCGATGACCCTGGCCAAGCGTTCGGCCAAGGCCAAGGGCAACGCCATCGTGGTGTTCGGCGACGCGCATCCGCAGACCATCGAGGTGATGCGCACCCGCGCCGAACCGCTCGGCCTGACCATCAAGCTCGCGAATTCCGCGGAGGAATGGGACGCCGCGATCGCCGGCGACGACTATTTCGCCGCGTTGATCCAGTACCCGGCCAGCAGCGGCTGGCTGGTGGACTGGAGCGGGGAAGTCGCGAAGATCCACGGCAAGCACGCGCTGGCCATCTTCGCCACCGATCTGCTCGCGCTGACCCTGCTCAAGCCGCCGGGCGAAATGGGCGCGGACATCGTCATCGGCAATTCGCAGCGCTTCGGCGTGCCGTTTGGGTTCGGCGGCCCGCACGCGGCGTTCATGGCCTGCCGCGACGCCTACAAGCGCTCGATGCCCGGCCGCCTGATCGGCGTGTCCATCGACGCCGAAGGCAACAAGGCCTACCGCCTCACCCTGCAGACGCGCGAACAGCACATCCGCCGCGAGAAGGCGACCTCCAACATCTGCACCGCGCAGGTGCTGCTGGCGGTCATGGCCTCGATGTACGCGGTCTACCACGGCCCCGAGGGACTCATCCGCATCGCCTCGCGCGTGGCGCGCCTGGCCGCGATCCTCAAGGCCGGCCTGCAGCAGCTCGGCTTCACCGTTTCCCACCACGAAAACGCGTTCGACACGCTGAGCTTCAGGACCGGCGACAGGACCGACGCGATCATCGCGCGCGCCCGCTCGATGGGCGCCAACCTGCGCAAGGCCTGGGACGAATACATCTGCATCTCGCTGGACGAAACCAGCACGCGCGCCGACGTCGAGCTGCTGTGGCGCATCTTCGGCGGCGACGACGCGAAGCTGCCGTCGATCGACGCGCTGGACGCTTCCGCGCCGTCGCTGATTCCCGCCGAATTGCAGCGCACCTCGAAGTTCCTCACCCACCCGGTGTTCAACAGCCACCACAGCGAGCACGAACTGCTGCGCTACATGCGTTCGCTCGCGGACAAGGACCTGGCGATGGATCGCACCATGATCCCGCTCGGCTCGTGCACGATGAAGCTCAACGCCACCGCGGAGATGATCCCGGTGACCTGGCCGGAATTCGGCCAGCTGCATCCGTTCGCGCCCGCCGACCAGGCGCAGGGCTACCGGGAGCTGATCGACGGGCTGGAAGCCATGCTGGTCGAATGCACCGGCTACGACGCGGTCAGCCTGCAGCCCAACTCCGGCGCGCAGGGCGAATACGCCGGCCTGCTCGCGATCCGCGCCTGGCACGCCTCGCGCGGCGACCACAAGCGCGACATCTGCCTGATCCCCGAATCCGCGCACGGCACCAACCCGGCTTCCGCGCAGATGTGCGGCATGCAGGTGGTGGTGACCAAGTGCGACGCGAACGGCAACGTCGACGTCGAGGACATCCGGCGCATGGCGGAGAAATTCGGCGACCGCCTCGCCGCGATCATGATGACCTACCCGTCCACGCACGGCGTGTTCGAGGAGGACGTGGTCGAGATCTGCGACATCGTGCACAGGCATGGCGGGCAGGTGTACACCGACGGCGCCAACATGAACGCGCTGGTCGGCGTGGCCAAGCCCGGCAAGTGGGGTTCGGACGTGTCGCACCTCAACCTGCACAAGACCTTCTGCATCCCGCACGGCGGCGGCGGTCCCGGCGTCGGCCCGTGCGCGGTGAAATCGCACCTCGCGCCGTTCCTGCCCGGCGCGCTGGGCAAGGACGGCATCCGCACGCCCGGTACCGGCGCTGGCGCGATGGTGAGCGCGGCCACGTTCGGTTCGGCCTCGATCCTGCCGATTTCGTGGATGTACATCGCGATGATGGGCGCCGAAGGCCTTCGCAAGGCCACGCAGGTGGCCATGCTCAACGCCAACTACCTGGCCAAGCGCCTCGCGCCGCACTACCCCACCCTGTACACCGGGCGCAACGGCCTGGTCGCGCACGAATGCATCCTCGACCTGCGCCCGATCAAGGACGCGACCGGGATCAGCGCGGAAGACGTGGCCAAGCGCCTGATCGACTTCGGCTTCCACGCGCCGACGCTGAGCTTCCCCGTGGCCGGCACGCTGATGGTGGAACCGACCGAATCCGAGTCGCAGCACGAACTCGACCGCTTCATCGACGCGATGATCCAGATCCGCGAGGAGATCCGCATGGTCGAGCGCGGCGAACTGGATCGCGAGGACAACCCGCTCAAGCACGCGCCGCACACCGCGACCCAGGCCGCGGCCGGCGAATGGAAGCACGGCTACAGCCGCGAGCTGGCGGTGTTCCCGCTGGCGTCGCTGCGCCAGCAGAAGTACTGGCCGCCGGTGGCGCGCGTGGACAACGTCTACGGCGACAAGAACGTGTTCTGCTCGTGCGTGCCGATCGGCGATTTCAAGGAAGAACCGGAAGCCTTCAGCGAGCCGATGGTGTCCTGACCGTCGTTCGCGACTTCACTTCGCCGCCGGATCTGGCACGGCCGGCGGCGAACGGCCGAAGCTGCCGGCGAACCCGGGGAACGCGACCGGGCTTTCCCAGCCGTCCGCGCCCAGCGCGGACACGCCGAAGAACCAGTCGTCGATGTTGACGCCCTTGAGCACGATGGACGTGGCGGCGCCGGCGTCGCGCGCGTGCTGCCATTGCGGCGCGGTGGTGTCGCGCCACCATGCGCGGTAACCGGTCGCGCCGGGCGACGGCCGCCACGACAGCGTGGTGTCGTAGTCGACCTCGCCCTTGACCTGGATCCCGTCCGGCGGCGCCGGCGCGTTCGCCAGCGCGGCCAGCGTGATCGCGTCCAGCCGGGTGACGTTGGCGAGGTAGTCGAAATCGACGTGGTCGAGGGTATCGCCGTAGCGCACGCCGTTTTCCGTGCGCAGGTCCTGGTGCTGGTGCGTGTAGTCCTCGTGCGATTCGGTCACGCGCACCGCGGGGAAACCCTGCGACAGGAACTCGACCTGGTCGCCGCCGCGGCCGTAGCGGTCGGTGCGGTAGACCATGCGCACGCGGAAATCGCCGAGGTGGCGTTCCGCCAGCGATTGCATGAAGCGCGCGATGTTGCGCGAGGGCGAATCGACCTCGCCGCCGTGGTAGCGGCGGTCGCCGGCCTGTTCCGGGGTTTCGTTGCTCTTGGTGCCTTCGGAAAACACGCGGACGCTGTTCGCATCGCGCTGGCCATCGCCGCCGAGCGGGCTGCCGACGATGTCGTTGTTGAGGTTGGCTTCCACCTTCCAGCCGTGGTCGACCGCGTACTGCGCGATCACCTTGCCGCCGTACAGGCCCTGCTCCTCGCCCGAATCGGCGGAATACACGATGGTCGCGGCGAACTTGTGCTTGCTCAGCACGCGCGCGGCCTCGAGCAGCGCGGACACGCCGGAGGCGTCGTCGTTGGCGCCGGGCGCGTCGCATTCGGCATCCATCACGTCGCTGCAGCGCGAATCGAGGTGGCCGGTGATGACGACCACGCGATCCGGATCGCTGCTGCCGCGCTGGATCGCGACCACGTCCTGTACTTCCGCGCCGGCCGCGGGCATGCGCTTGCCGGTGAAGACGCGCGAGGGCGTGACCACTTCGAGGCAACCGCCGCAATCGGCGGAGAAGCGCTCGAACTGCGCCTTCACCCAGCGCCGCGCCGCGCCGATGCCGCGCGAATCGGATCGCGTGTCGGACAGGGTGTGGCGCGTGCCGAAGCCGACCAGCGCGGCGTCGAACCGGCGCAGCGATTCGGGCGAAACCGCGGCGGCGATGGCGTCGAGCTCGGGATGGCGCGCCGGCGGCGGCGCGTCGGCGGCCAGTGCCGGCATCGCCGCCAGCAACGCGATTGCGAGGGAGGCGATCCGGCGCATGGCGGGTTCCCCGGTGCGAAAACCCCAGCCTAGCCCTTTTGCCGCAGCCATGCCTCGACCTGCGGCTGCTGCAGCGCGCGCAGCTTGAGCCGGGTCTGGATGGCGGCGATCGCGGTCTCGGCGGAACGGCGCGAGGTCGGCGCGATGTGCGCGTCGGCGAACGCGCGGATCTTGTCCACCATCGCCAGGTCGTTGGCGCCGCTGCCCAGCCCCGGGTAATAGCGCGCGCGGGAAGTGGTATCGACCAGCTTGTCGACCTGTTCGCGATGGGCCACGGCGAAATCGAAGGCCATGTCCGGATGCTCCCACGACACCGCGGAGATCATCCCCGCGCCGTTGGTGGCGCCGGGTTCGTCGGTGAGCGCCATGTCCAGCGCGCGCTGCGCCAGCGCCTTGTCCTTGGCCCGCGCCAGCAACCCGTAGTACTGGTCGCGGATCATCGACGACTGTTCGCCGCGCGCCATCGCGTGCAGCTTGTCCCAGGTCGCGGCATCGGCGTTGTAGGCGACGATGTCCAGCACCGTGTTGCGCAGGTCCGGCGGCATCGCCGCGGGATCGCTCGCCGCCGCGGCGAAGCGCCGGCGCGCCTCGGCGACCACCTTCGCGTCGCCCATGCCGCTGAGCGTGCCGATCAGGCTGGTGCGCAGATCCTTGACCGTGGACGAATCGCCTTCGCGGCTTTCCCACCCGAGCTGTTCGAACTTCGGCGACAACCGCGACAGCGCGTACTTGCGGAAGGCCGCCTGCCGTTCCGGCTGGCCCTTGAACATGTCGTCGATGCCGCCCAGCACGCCGGCGACCAGTTGCCACAGGTCCGGCGAGGCATCGAGCGGTACCTGGTCGGCCAGGTCCAGCAGGTCCGCTTCGGGCTGCAGCCCGGTCTGCGCCAGCGCGCTGGCGTCGAGCATCACCCCGAGCTGGTCGACGACCGGCAGGCGCGCATAACCGTCGCGCAGGGCGCGGAACTGCTGCGGCGCGTACAGGGTGCGGTAATAGCCCTTCTGCCCCGCGTTCACCACCACCGGCGCGCCGCAACCGGGCAGGGTCGCGCTGGCCTGGCCATCGACCAGCACGCGCACCACGCTGCCGTCGCCGCCGCGCACGCTGACCGGCACGTGCCAGCGCAGCGGCGTCTTGTCGGGGCGATCGACGGTGAACTCGCCCTGCTCCAGCACGACCTTGGTCGCGCCGGCCTCGCAAACCGCGCTTGCCTTGATCAGCGGCACGCCCGGTTGCAGGGTGAAATCGTGCGCGACCTGCATCAGCTGCCGGCCCGGCGCCGCCTGGTCGACCTCGCGCCAGAGGTCGTCGGTGACCGCGTTGCCGTAGGCGTGCTTGCGGATGTAGCTGCGCACGCCTTCGCGCCACGCATCGGCGCCGACGTAGTCCTCGAGCATGCCGATCACCGCCGAACCCTTGCCGTAGGTGATGCCGTCGAAGGCCTGGCTGGCCTGTTCCACCGTCTCGACGTGCTGCACCACCGGGTGCGTGGTGGCGTAGGCATCGCGGCCCATCGCGCCGCGGCTGGTGTAGGCGGCATCGACGCCGTCGATGTCCCATTCCGGATGCAGCTTGCGCGTGGTGCGGCCTTCCATCCAGGTGGCGAAGCCTTCGTTCAGCCACAGGTCGTCCCACCACGCCATCGTCACCAGGTCGCCGAACCACTGGTGCGCGATTTCGTGCGCGGCCACGGTGAAGGCGCGCTGCCGGTCGGAGACGTTGGCGATGGCCGGGTCGAGCAGCAGCGAATATTCGAAGGTGAAGATCGCGCCCCAGTTCTCCATCGCGCTGAAGAACTGGCTGCGGCCCGGCGCGGCGATGTTGTCCAGCTTCGGCAACGGGTACGGCACGCCGAAGTAGTCGTTGTACTCGCGCAGCACGTCGCGGCTGGCTTCGAGCGCGAAGCGCGCCTGCTCGACCTTGCCCTTCTGCGCGATCACGCCGATTTCGACCGGCTTGCCGTCGGTGCCGTTCTCGCCGCGGATGGTGCTGCGGTCGAAGTCGCCCATGGCCATGAACAGCAGGTAGGTCGACATCCTCGGCGTGGTCTGGAACACCACCTGCTTCATGCCGTTGCCGAGGTCCCTGGTCGACGCCGCCGGCATGTTGCCGACCACCATGTCGCCGGCCGGTGCGTTCACGGCCAGGTCGAAGGTGGCCTTGAAGTTGGGTTCGTCCCAGCACGGCATGAAACGCCGCGCATCGGAATTCTCGAACTGGGTGAACAATGCGCGCTTCTTGCCGGCGTCGGTCTGGTAATCCAGCGCGAACAGGCCGTTGGCCTGCGTGCCGATCACGCCGCTGTAGTCGGTGGACAGCACGTAGCCGCCCGGCGCGAGCGGCTTGTCGAACACGAAGGCCGCGGTCTGCGCGTCGGCATCGACCACGACCCGGGCCGGCATCGAGCTGCCGTCGGCGGCGACGAGGCGGCTGTTGGCGAAGCTCATGTCGATCGCCTGCAGCACGATGCGGTCGGTGGCTTCGGCCACGTTGAGGTCGATCCTCGCCTTGCCGTCGAACGCCAGCTTGTCCGCGTGCGGGGTGACTTCGATCGCGTAATGGCTGGGCACCACGCCGCGCGGCAGCTGGGTGGTGGCGTTCGCCACTGGCGGCGCGGCGACCTCCTGGGCGAACGCGGCGACGGGCCCCGCGGCGAGCGCGAGGGCGATGGCGGCAATCAGGGGGCGACGCATGCAGGGCTCCGTGGCAGCGGCCATGCGGCCGCCCGACCCTGCATCATCGCGTCCACCGGCGTGGCGAGGCATGCCCGAAAGTCATGCCCGCGCGCGTGGCTGCCTTCGGGCCGACCCGTCGCGGACGAGGATCGCGATCCCGGTCGATGCCGCCGCCGGTCGGAACATGCCCGGCCAGGCCCGGATCCATGGCCGCGTGGCCCGGACTGCCGCGTTATCGCAGGGAGGACGCTTCCCCCGTCCGCAACCGCGAGGATTCGCCGTGCACAAGCCGCGCCCGTCCCTCATGCCCACGTTGCTGACCGCCATCCTGGCGTTCGCCTGGGGTTCCCATCCGAACATCGCCGTCGCGCAGGACGAGGGCGCGGAAGACGAAAGCCAGGTCGACGACACCGATGCGACGGCCGACGAACCGGCGCAGGAGGAAGACAACGCCGGCGACCAGCAGGACGATTCCGCGCAGGCCGAGCAGGACGAGTCGGCCGCGAACGACGACGAATCGGAGCAGCAGGAAAACGACGCCGGCGACCAGCAGGACGATTCCGCGCAGGCCGGGCAGGACGAGTCGGCCGCGAACGACGACGAATCGGCGCAGCAGGAAAACGACGCCGGCGACCAGCAGGACGATTCCGCGCAGGCCGAACAGGACCAGTCGGCCGCGAACGACGACGAGCAGGCGTCGAACGACGATGGAAACGATGAGGGCGACGACGTGGCCGACGACAGCTGGGCCGACGCCTGGAACGAACCGGAGACCGAGGCGGATGAGGTCGTTCCGGCCGACTACTCCCGGTTCGGCAAGGACGAGGAAGTGTGGATGGTCGAGGACGAGGACCCCGCGGCCGGCGATTCGGTCGGCGGCGGCATGCCCACGATCCGCACCACCAAGCGTTCGTCCGGCCAGGCCGCGGGCAAACCCCCGCGGAATCCCGACGACGACAAGGACACCGTCTATTCCTTCGGCGGATTGCCGGTCGCGGCCCATTCGGTGCCGTGGCAGGCGGAAATCCTGTATCCGGGCGCGCCGCCGAAACCCGGCGACAAGCGCTTTCCCTGGCAGCGGCAGCATTACTGCGGCGGCGCGCTGATCGCGGCGGACTGGGTGGTGACCGCCGCCCATTGCATCGACCAGCAGGAGGTCGACCTGGGCTTCAAGGTGCGGATGGGGACGGAAGACATTTCCAAGGGCGGCGGCGTGTTCTACAAGATCGACCGCATCGTCCGCCATTCGCAGTACAACGCCGAAAGTCAGGATCCTAACAACCCGCCCAACATGTACAGCAACGACATCGCGCTGGTGCACATCGTGCCCGATGGCAAGCCGGTGCCGATCGACAGCCGCTTCGTGCGACAGATCCCGATCAGCCGCAAGCCGTTGCTGCAGGGGACGCCGGTGTCGGTGACCGGCTGGGGCGTGACCGGCAGCAGCACCAGCGCGAACAGCATGAACGCGGTGCTGTTGCGGGTAAACCTGCGGGCCATGCCCAACGATGTCTGCCAGCAGCGCCCCGGCTACGGTCCGCAGAAAATCAAGGACGGCGTGTTCTGCGCGACGGACCCGAAGCAGCGTACCTGCCGCGGCGACAGTGGCGGCCCGGTCGTCCTGACCTATGGAGACAAGTCGGCAGGCAAGCCAACGGACAAGGCACCGTTGCTGGTCGGCATCGTCAGCTGGGGCAAGGGCCCGTGCACCGGCGATGGACGCCCGGGCGTGTACACGCGGATCGACCGCTACGCGCAGTGGATCGACCAGGCGATGAAACTGCCGCCGGGCAAGAACCGGCTGCCCTGAACCACGCGGCGGGCCGCGTGCAGCGGCCCCGAAACGCATCAGGCCGCCTCGCGGGGCGGCCTGATGGACGCGCGACGCCGCGATCAGGGCGCGGGCGCGGTTCCGACCTTGTCGCCGCCGGATTGCGGCATGTCCTCGGAGTTGTCCTCTTCCTCCATCGAGGCGGGCGTGGCCGCGCTCGCCGGCGCGGGCATGGTCGCCGGCGCAGCCGCGGCCGGCGCCATCGTCGCGGGCGCCGCCGCAGGTTCGGTGGCGGCGGGTGCGGTATCGGCGGCGGGCGCCGCCGGTTCACTCGGCTTGCACGCGGGCAAGGTGCAGGACAACAGCACGGCAACCAGCGCGAACTTGATGCTCTTCATGACCGATCCCCTTGCGAAGTGGATGACCCGGGACTGTGCGTTCCCGGTTTCGGCGAACCCGGTTACCGTGCGCCGCGCCGCATTCTTGCACCCCATGCCCCCGGCCACAACGCGCGCGGCGCGCGGCGGCGACCGACGGCTTCAGTGGTCGAAACCCAGCCCGGCCAGCAGCGCCACCATGCGCTTGTCGCCGCGCAGGGGATCGAGGAACGGGTCGTTGCGCGCATAGATCAGGCCGGAGTCGCCGGCTTCGCGCGCCTCGAGCAGGCGCGCCATGGCCGTGTCCAGCTCGCCCCATTGCGCGAGCACCTGCGCCTGCTGGTAGAGCACGCTGTCGCCCAGCTCGGCGAGCATGCGATCCATCGCCGCGCGCGCGGCGCCGTGGTTGCCGCTGCGGTGTTCGACGATGGCGAGGCCGGCGAGGCGGAAATCGGGAACCGGCTCGGCCGTGTATTCGCCGCGCGCCTCCGCCAGCTTGCCCAGGTTCGCCAGCGCGTCGCCGATCATCGCGTGCGCGCGCGACATCCGCGGGTTCATCCGCAACGCCTTGCGCAACGGCGGGATCGAGGCCTCGAAGCGCCGCGCCGCGTATTCCACGGTGCCGGCGGCGCGGTAGATCAGCGCATTCAGCACATCGCGCGACAACGCGCGCTGCATCGCCTCCGCCGCCTCGCCCGCCCGCCCGGTGCGCGCGCAGTACTGCGCCCAGCGCGCCTGCACGTTGGCCTCGCCCTGCCCGAGCAGGTTGGATTCCTCGAACGGCTCGCGCGCCGCGCGCGCATCGAGCTTGCCCTGGAACTGCACGAAACCGAGCATGGAATAGGCGTTGGCGTACTTCGGCGCCAGCGCGATCGCGCGCCTCGCGGCGGCGATCGCCTGGTCGTACATCGCCGCGTGCTCGCCGACACTGGCGTACTGGTTGGCCAGCGTGGTCAATGCCGCCGCGCGCGCCGCATACGCGGCGGCGTAGCCCGGATCGAGTTCGATCGCGGTATCGAACAGCGCCAGCGACTGGCGTTCGGAAGCCTCGTCGCTGCCGGTTTCGTACAGCGCGCTCCCGCGCAGGTAGGCGTCGAACGCGGCCACGTCGGTGGTGCCGCCGGACGCGGCCCGCTGGTCCTGCGGCGTGCCCGGATCGGCGACCTGCGCGGCCAGCGCGACCGCGACCGTGCTGGCGATCTCGCTCTGCACCGCGAACACATCGTTGATGCGCTGTTCGAACGTGTGCGTCCAACGGCTGAAGCCAGTGCCGCCGTCGATCAGGTCGGCCACCACCCGCACCTGGTCGCCGGCCCAGCGCACGCTGCCGTCCAGCAGGAACGCGACGCCCAGTTGCGCGGCGATGCGCACCGCGCTCTCGTCGCTGTCGCGGAACATGCCGGACGAGGTCTTCGCCATCACCTTCAGTTTCGGATTGCGCGCCAGGGTCGCGCGCAGTTCCTCGGACAGGCCGTCGGAGAAATAGGCCTTGGCCGGATCGCCGCTGAGGTTGTCGAAGGGCAGCACCGCGACGCTGTCGCCGACCGCGTGCGCGGGAGATGCGCCGAACCAGCCGCGACGCCAGCCCAGCACGCCGGCCCCCGCCGCCACGACCAGCGCGCCGCTTCCCAGCAGCAGGCGGCGGCGCATCGCATCGTAGCCGGAAGCCGCGCCCGGGCGCGGCGCGGAACGCGGCACGGCCTCGCGCCCGGCCAGCGGCAGTACCGCGCGCAACACCGCCTGCAGCGACGCGTCGTCGATCCGCCCGTGCGGAAACTGCAACGGGATCGCCTGGTACTGGCGGAAGCCCAGCGGCGGTTCGGTGCCATCGAGCGACAACGGCACCAGCTTCTTCATGTCGCGGCCGTGCGCGGATTCGTCCAGCACCCAGTCCGACGCCACCGAGTGCGCGGACCACAGCACGAGCACCGCGTCGCTGGCCTGCAGCTCGGTTTCGATGGCCTTGGCGAAGGCCGCACCGCCTTCGATCCGGTCGTCCCACCAGACCTGCACGCCGGCCTGCTCCAGCGCCCCGGCCAACGCGCGCGCGCGCGCCTGGTCCGCGCGGGAATAGCTCAGGAACACGCGCGGCGGCGCTGGCTCCCGTGCCCCTGCTTCGTCGCTGGACATGGCGTTCACCGTCGTCCCGGGGGATTCAGCTTACCCCGGCCGGACGGCGGAAACGGGTTCGGACACCGGCGGGAACGCCGCCGCGCGGCGCGCCCGGGGCCTCAGGCGAACGGATCGCGCAGGACGATGTTGGCGTCGCGGTCGGGGCCGGTGCTGACGATGGCCAGCGGGCAGCCGGCGAGTTCCTCCAGCGCGCGCAGGTAGGCGCGCGCGGCCGGCGGCAGCTTGTCCCACTCGGTGATGCCGTGGGTGCTTTCCTGCCAGCCCGGGAACTCCAGGTACACCGGCGTGCATTCCTCCCAACCCTGCGCGTCCAGCGGCGCGTATTCGCTGCGCTTGCCGTGGTACTCGTAGGCGATGCAGATCTTCAGCGTCTCCATCCCGTCGAGGATGTCGAGCTTGGTGATGCACAGGCCGCTGATGCCGTTGATCGCCACCGCGCGCTTGAGCGCGACGATGTCCAGCCAGCCGCAACGGCGCGGCCGGCCGGTGGTGGCGCCGTATTCCTGGCCGCGGTCGCGGATGCCCTGGCCGATGTCGTCGTGCAGTTCGGTCGGGAACGGGCCGCCGCCGACGCGCGTGGCGTAGGCCTTGGCGATGCCGAGCACGTAGTCGATCGCGTCCGCGCCGACGCCGGTGCCGGCGAGCGCGCCGCCGACCGTGGTGTTCGACGAGGTCACGTACGGATAGGTGCCGTGGTCGATGTCGAGCAGCGATCCCTGCGCGCCTTCGTACAGCACCTTCTTCCCGGCCTTGCGCAGCTCGTGCAGGATGCCGGCGACGTCGGACTTCATCGGTTCGACGTATTCGCCGAAGGCCAGCGCCTCGTCCAGGGTCTGCTGGAAATCGACCGGTTCCACCTTCAGGTACTGGGTGAGCACGAAGTTGTGGTAGTCGAGGGTGGAACGCAGTTTCTCGGCCAGTTCCTTCGGGTAGCGCAGGTCGGCGACGCGGATGCCGCGGCGCGCGACCTTGTCCTCGTACGCGGGGCCGATGCCGCGGCCGGTGGTGCCGATCGCGTCCTTGCCCGCGGCCTTCTCGCGCGCCTGGTCCAGGGCGATGTGGTAGGGCATGATCAGCGGCGTCGCCGGCGAAATCTTCAGCCGCGAACGCACTTCCACGCCATTGGCCTCGAGCTCGGCGATTTCCTTCTGCAGCGCGCCCGGGTGCAGCACCACGCCGTTGCCGATCAGGCACAGCGCGTCGTCGCGCAGGATGCCGGAGGGAATCAGGTGCAGCACGGTCTTCTTGCCGCCGATGACCAGCGTGTGGCCGGCGTTGTGGCCGCCCTGGAAGCGCACCACCGCGCCGATGTCCTGCGTCAGCAGGTCGACGATCTTGCCCTTGCCTTCATCGCCCCATTGCGCGCCGAGTACGACGACCGACTGACCCATTTCCGTGCTCCAGACGTGAGAAAAGCCGAGGCATGCCCCGGCTTTTCGGCATTTTACGGGGTTCGGGGCCGGGGCGCGCATGGGCCGCCCTCGCCGTCCTCTAGCAGCCCTTCTCCCCGTGGCAACGGGGAGAGGAAACGTTCCGCTAGCCCCCGAATCTGACTACACTCAGCCACACCTGGAACGGCGCGCTTCGAGCGCTGTTCGCGCTGAGACCAGCCCGGCGATCGCGCAGGTCGCCGCGCGCTCCAGCCTTGATAGCCGATCCGGCGCACGCGCTGGTTCGGATCGTTGGGCGTGCAACTGCTCCGCGGCGCGCGGTAGGCCGCGCCCGGCGCGGCGAAACAGGAACAGGCCCTCGAGGATGGCGCCGTAAAGGCGCGCGGCCGAAAACAGTTCCGCGCCCGGCATCGATCAGCGAGGATCGTCGCCGACATCAACTCCGACATCGGTCAGCGGTCGTCGCGCAGGAACGGATCGTTGCGCTCGAGCACGATCACGTCTGGCCCGGAGAAGGCGCGTAGGCCTCGAGGCTCGCTGGAACCGAGGAAGCCCGGGTCCTTGACGCCGCCTTGCCATAGATGCGCGCGGCCTCGGCGTCGCCCTCGCCGCGCAGCTTCTGCGCGTCGCCTCGGCCCGGCGAGGATCACCGCCGCGGCCGGTCGGCCCGCCGATTCGATCTTCTGCTGCTCTTCCTGCCCTCGGCGCGCAGCTGGCTCGCCACCTGCTGCCGTTGCGCGCATGCGGCGGTAGACCGCGGCCGGCACATTCGCCGGTGGGCAGGTCGATGCGCTTGAATCCGTCGGAGATGTGCACTTCCAGCGTCGCCGCGCCCTGGTTGATCGCGTGGATCTGCGCGTTGCCACCTTCGCGGTCGCCGGACACGACTTCCTGCAGCGTGTGCGCGTTGATCTCGTTGCGCAGCGCGTCCTTGACGATCGGCGCCGGTGCGCGGCGATGCTTTCGTCGCCACCCGTGGCACGCAGTAGCGCACGTTCTGGATCCGGCCGATGGCGAAGAAATCGACGCTCACGTCCTTCTTCTCGGAGGTGAGGTAGCTCCGGGTCGGCGGACAGCACCTGCAGGCGGCGGTCGAACACCAGGTAGGCTGATCAGCGGCACCTTGAAATGCAGGCCCGGCGCGATGTCCGTGCGCACGACCTTGCCCAGGTTGAGCACGATCGCGGCCTGGCCTTCGCGTGTACGACGTAGACCGGAACCGAACAGCGCCAGCACGACCGCGGCCGCCACGATGAGGGCGAGTCGACGGTTCATCTGCTGCACCTCCCGGCCATCGCCGCGCGCGGCTCGCGGCCGGGACGCGCGTCGTCGGCGTCGCCGGTGGCGCTGACCGTCGGCGAAAGCACGTCCGGCAGCAGCGGCGGCGCGGTCGCCACCGCGGCCGGCGTCGGCATCGGCATCGTAGATCAGCTGGCGGCCGTCGCCGCCGACCACGACCCGGTTCTTCGCCAGCACGTCCTGCACGTTTCCAGCCACAAGCGCTTGCGGGTCGCTTCCGGCGCGGCCTTGTATTGCGCCACCAGCAGGTCGAAGCGCTGCGCATCGCCGGTGGCGCGGGCGACCGCCGCGGTCCGGTAGCCCTCGGCCACGGTGCGCACTCGCGCGGCCTGGCCGCGCGCCTCGGGCACGATCTTGCTGGCGTAAGCCTCGGCTTCGTTCTTCAAGCGGTCCTTGTCCTGTTGCGCGCTGTTGACGTCGTCGAACGCGGGCTTCACCGCTTCCGGCGGGCGCGCGTTCGGCAAATTCGAGTTCGGTGACCACCAGCCCGGTCCTGTAGGCATCCAGCGCGGACTGCAGCCGCTGCTTGGAGGACACCGCGAGCGCGCTGCGGTCGCTGAGCACGGTGTCGAGGTCGGAACGACCGACGGCCTCGCGCACGGCGCTCAGGAGTCCGCCTCCTCGAGCACTTCTTCGGCGTTGCGCGTGCTTCGACAGGAACAGCACCGGGTCGGCGCGGCCGCCACGATGAGGGCGAGTCGACGGTTCATCGCTGCACCTCCCGGCCATCGCTGCGCGGCTCGCGGCCGGGACGCGCGTCGTCGGCGTCGCCGGTGGCGCTGACCGTCGGCGAAAGCACGTCCGGCAGCAGCGGCGGCGCGGTCGTCGCCGCGGCCGGCGTCGGCATCGGCACGTAGATCAGCTGGCGGCCGTCGCCGCCGACCACGACCCGGTTCTTCGCCAGCACGTCCTGCACGGTTTCCAGCCACAAACGCTTGCGGGTCGCTTCCGGCGCGGCCTTGTATTGCGCCACCAGCAGGTCGAAACGCTGCGCATCGCCGGTGGCGCGCGCTATGGCGGAGGTCTTGTAGCCATCGGCCTCGGCGCGGATGCCGGCGGCCTTGCCGCGCGCCTCGGGGACGATCTGCACGGCGTAGGCCTCGGCCTGGTTGATCGAGGTCTTCTTGTCCTGCTCCGCGCGCTGCGCTTCGTCGAAGGCGTCCTTCACCGCGTCCGGGTAGAGCGCGGCCGGCAAATTGAGCTCGGTCACGACCAGCCCGGTCCGGTACTGGTCCAGCGTCTTCTGCAAGCGCTCCTTCGCTGCGGTTCCGAGCGGGGCGCGGTCGAGGAGCACGGTGTCCATGTCCGACCTGCCGACGGCTTCGCGCACGGAGCTTTGCGCGACCTCCTTGAGGACATCGTCCGGCTTGCGCGATGCGAACAGGTACGCGGTCGGATCACCGACCCGGTACTGCACGTTGATGTCGACGCTGACCATGTTGAGGTCGCTGGTCAGGACCTGCATCTGCGCGCTGTACGAGCTCTGGGTCGTGTTGACCTTGATGACGCGCTCCAGCGGCCACGGCAGCTTCAGGTGCGGGCCGGGCTGCATCACCCGCGCGAAGCGGCCGAAGCGCAGCACCACGCCGCGCTGCTGCTCGGTGACCAGCACGAAGCTGTCGAGCGCCAGCAGCAGGACCAGGGCGATGCCGATCCAGCGCAGCGAACCGCCGTCGCCGACGATGCCGCGCAGCGGGCGCAACAGGCGCGAAAGCCAATCGTCGCCGGGCTTTTCGCCATCGTTGCCGCCGGGTGTGTTCCAGGCCATGTAGGCTCCGTTGCAGGTCTCGGGTCGATTCTAAGGCTTCATTCCCTCTCCCCGCTCGCGGGGAGAGGGTGCCGAAGGCGGATGAGGGGCATTCATTCCGATTGCACTTCCGGCAGCAGCGCGCGCAACGGCGCGCCGTCGGCCTGCGCGGCCAGGCGCGCGGCATCGGCCAGGGCCAGGTCCACGCGCAGGCGCCAGCCGGCGTCGTCGTGGGATTCTCCGCGCACCGCTTCAAGCGCATGCAAGCGCGCGCGCAGGCGGCCGGCGTCGACGGGAAGCAGCACCTCGCCGCTGACGCGGCGCAGGCCGAGGCGTTCGCCCAGCGCCTCGCGCAGCAGGCCGATCCCGTCGCCGTCGCGCGCGGACATCCACACCGCGCCGTGGCTCGCGTCGTTCTCGCGGTCGATGCGCGGCGCGGCGCCTTCGATCCGGTCGATCTTGTTGAACACGCGCAACTGCGGGATGTCGCCGGCCTCGATCTCGCGCAGCACCTCGTCGACCTGGGCGATGCGTTCGTCGCGCAGCGGATCGGCCGCGTCGACCACGTGCAGCAGCAGGTCGGCTTCGCGCGCCTCGCTCAGGGTGGAACGGAACGCGGCGACGAGTTCGTGCGGCAGGTCGCGGACGAAGCCGACGGTATCGGCGAGCACCACGCCGCCGCCGGGGAGCTCGATGCGGCGCACGGTCGGGTCGAGGGTGGCGAACAGCTGGTCCGCGGCGTAGGCGTCGGCGCCGGTCAGCGCGTTGAACAGCGTCGACTTGCCGGCGTTGGTGTAGCCGACCAGCGCGACGCGCGGCAATTCGCTGCGGATGCGCGCGCGCCGCATCTGGGTGCGCTGCACTTCGACCTTCTCCAGCCGCTTCTGCAGCATGTCCACCCGCTTCTGCAGCAGGCGACGGTCGGTTTCGAGCTGGGTTTCGCCGGGGCCGCGCAGGCCGATGGAACCGCCGCGCTGGCGCTCGAGGTGGGTCCAGCCGCGCACCAGGCGCGTGGCCATGTGCTTGAGCTGCGCGAGTTCCACCTGCAGCTTGCCTTCGGCGCTGCGCGCGCGCTGCGAGAAGATGTCGAGGATCAGCCCGGTGCGGTCGACCACGCGCCGTTCCAGCGCGCGTTCCAGGTTGCGTTCCTGCACCGGCGTCAACTGGTGGTTGACCAGCACCAGGTCGGCCCCGGTCGCGTCGCAGGCGACCTTGGCCTCCTCCAGCTTGCCGCTGCCGATCAGGGTGGCCGGGTTCGGGCGGTCGATGCGCGCGTGCAGCAGGTGCGCGACCGTGGCCCCGGCCGAGCGCGCGAGGTCGGCGAATTCCTCGACCACGCCCTCGTCGGGCTTGCCGCCGGCGTGCGGCTGGATCAGCAGGGCGGTTTCGCCCCGGCGCGAGCGTTCGAACAGTTGCGTCGGCATCGGGTCGAGATGAGGGCGGTTCGCGCGAACGCAAGCCGCCGCGGCCGCTTATTCCGCCTCGTCGCCGCCCTCGTCCGCGCCCGCGCCGGAGTCGTCCGGGGCGGAGGCCGGCGTGGTGCCGACGCGGATGTTGCGCGCCGGGACGACGGTGGAAATGGCGTGCTTGTAGACCATCTGGCTGACCGTGTTGCGCAGCAGGACCACGAACTGGTCGAAGGATTCGACGGTGCCCTGCAGCTTGATGCCGTTGACCAGGTAGATCGACACCGGCACGCGTTCGCGCCTGAGCGCGTTCAGGAACGGATCCTGCAAAGACTGTCCCTTGGACATGGCTTTCCCCAGCTTGGTTTTTGTTGTTCCGGTCCGGTCGTTGCCGGCTCCGCATCGCCCGACCCGCGCTCCCCGCGGCGGCGACGGCCCGATCTTACACGGCCCGCCCGCGCATCGTGCCGAGGAACGCGGCCACGGCGGCATCGAGTTGCGTGCGCTGCGTCGCAGGATCGAACCACGGGGCGTCGGTTTCGCCGCGCAGCCAGGTCAGCTGGCGCTTGGCCAGCTGCCGGGTGGCAAAGATGGCGCGACTTCGAAATTCATCGAAGGCCCCATCACCCTCTCCCGGCCTTCGGCCACCCTCTCCCGTCGAGGGAGAGGGAACAGCACTGAGGTATTCCCACGCCTGCCGATACCCCACCGCGCGCAACGCCGGCAGATCCAGCGGCCGCGGGTGCGAAGCCAGTTGCGGCATGTCGCGCAGCGCGCGCACCTCGTCGAGGAAGCCGGCGGCGAGCATCGCGTCGAAGCGCGCCTCGATGCGTGCGTGCAGGGTCGCCCGATCCCGCGGCGCGAGCACCAGCTTCAGCACCTTCGCCGGCAGGCGTTCGCCGCGCGCCTCGCGCTGCCACGCGCTGATCGGCTTGCCGCTGAGCCGGAACACTTCCAGCGCGCGCTGGATGCGCTGCGCGTCGGTAGCATGGATGCGCGCGGCGGCTTCCGGATCGACCTGCGCGAGCTCCGCGTGCAGCGCGACCCAGCCGCGCGCTTCGGCGTCGGATGCGATCCCGGCGCGAACGGCTTCGTCCGCCTCCGGCATGTCGGCGAGCCCGTGCAGCAGCGCGCGCAAGTACAGCCCGGTGCCGCCGGCGAGGATCGGCAGCTTCCCGCGCGCGAGGATGCCGTCGATGGCGCGGCGCGCGTCCTCGGCGAATTCGGCGGCCGAATACGGCTGCCACGGCTCGCGCACGTCGATGAGGTGGTGCGGCACGCGCGCCCGCTCCTGCGGCGTGGGCTTGGCCGCGCCGATGTCGAGCCCGCGATAGACCAGCGCCGAATCGACGCTGACGATCTCGCCGTCGAAGCGTTCCGCCAGTTCCAGCGCGAACGCGGTCTTGCCCGACGCGGTCGGGCCCATCACCGCGATGGTGAATGGGCGAACGTCGATGCTCATATTCGCGATGTCATCCTGGCCCCGGACTTGATCCGGGGGAAGGACCTGCTGTTCGATCGTTGGAAAAACATCAAAAGCAGGTCCTTCGGCTACGCCTCAGGATGACATTCGGCTTTCCCGCGCCAGCAGGCTGCTACGCCGCGCGTACAGCAGGTAGACCAGCAGGCCGAACGCGTTCCACAGCAGGCACCACAGCTGGGTGCGCGTGGGCAGGCTGTAGAACAGGTAGATGCAGCCGAGGATCGCGACCGGGCCGACCAGCCACGCCAGCGGCGTGCGGAACACGCGCGGGCGGTGCGGATCGCGCTTGCGCAGCACCAGCAGGCAGGTGGCGACGGCGATGAAGGCGATCAGCGTGCCGGCATTGGCCAACGCGGCGATTTCGTCCAGGCGCGCGATGCCGGCCAGCGCCGAGGTCACGATCGCGGTGAACACGGTGATCGCGACCGGCGTGCCGCGCTTGCCGACCTTGGACAGGCCGCGCGGCAGCAGGCCGTCGCGCGACATCACGAAGAAGATGCGGCTCTGGCCGTAGAAGAACGCGAGCAGCACCGTCGGCAAGGCGACCACCGCCGCGGCCGCGACGATCTTGGCGGCGGCGCCGTGGCCGAGTTCGCGCATGATCAGCGCCAGCGGTTCCGGGCTCTGGCCGAACACGCCGTAGTTCATCGCCCCGACCGCGGCCAGCGCCACGACCATGTAGATCAGGGTGCAGCCGACCATCGAACCGACGATACCGATGGACAGGTCGCGCTCGGGATTCCTGGTTTCCTCGGCCGCGGTGGAAATCGCGTCGAAGCCGTAGCGAATGGCAAGGTCACAGTGTGCCGGAAAGCGGCTTTCGTCGCCCAGTGCGGGCGGGCTCACTCCACTTCGATGATTTCGAGCAGCCTTCGTATCGCCGGCTCTATCTGTTGCACGCCATAAGTTCGTTGATAACGGTAGACAAAACCTTCATGACAAATCTGCAACCCCATTCCTCCTCCGTCCAGTATCGGTTCGTCTGGAATCGAATAAGGAAGCTCGAGGATTCCGGAAAGACGGATGTGCCATGCCAACCACTTTGGTCGCCACACAGGCAATTTGGTCACTTCTCTGTCGACTTTCACTCGATCCGCAGCCGGATTGAAAACCCCCTCGTCCTCCGGACGTGAAAACTTTCCCGGCCGTGGCGAATAGGCCATGAACATTGGCGTGTCGTAGCGGGCTTCACGCTTTTTGTCTCCAATGACGGAAACAATGTCTGTAGAACTGAAAAATCCCGAGCTTGTGTAAACCAGTCCATCCTCGACCGATTCCCCGCATGATTCGGTCATGTCCTCG
>JBGAHT010000022.1:0-37511 GCA_044226035.1 Thermomonas sp.
CGCCTCGGTCGACCTGCCGCGCTTCATGGGCGACTGGTACGTGATCGCGCACATCCCGTCGCCGCCCGAACGAGAGGCCTACGACGCGGTCGAATCGTACCGGCTCGACGCCGACGGCCGCATCCGCACCACGTTCCGCTACCGCAAGGGCGGGTTCGACGCACCGCCGGAGACGATGGAACCGGTCGGCACGGTGGTGCCCGGGACGCACAACGCCGTCTGGGGCATGCAGTTCGTGTGGCCGGTCAAGGCCGAGTACGTGATCGTCGACCTCGCCCCGGACTATTCGCGCACGATCATCGGCCGCAGCAAGCGCGACTACGTGTGGCTGATGGCGCGCACCCCGAGCCTGCCCGAGGCCGAACTCAAGTCCGCGATCGCGCGCATCGGCGCGCTCGGCTACGACACCACGAAGTTGCGGATGGTGCCGCAGTCCGCGGCCGCGAGCCGTTGACGGCGCGAGCGGGCGATACTGCGCGCATGAACCGCGGCATCTTCTGGTTCCGGCGCGACCTGCGCCTGGCCGATCACCCGGCGCTGGATCGCGCGTGCCGTGCGCACGACAAATTGCTGCTGCTGTACATCGACGAAGCCGGCGAACGCGCGGCCGATGCGAGCCGCGCATGGTTGCGCAAATCGCTGGCCGCGCTCGGCGCCGACATCGAACGCCGCGGCGGGCGCCTGCACCTCCTCGCCGGGGAGGCGGAAACCCTGCTGCCGATGGCCGCGGCGGCGTGTGGCGCGAACGCCGTGCACGTCTCCGCGCTGCACGAACCGGCGGCGGACGCGCGCGATGCCCGGCTGGCGGCGACGCTCGCGGGCAATGGCGTCGCGCTGCGACGTTCGGCCGGGCGGCTGCTGGGCGATCCCGATGCGGTGTTGGGCAAGTCCGGCGCGCCTTACAAGGTATTCACCCCGTACCTGAAGGCGGCGATGCCGGGCTGGCGCCTGCGCGAACGCCCGCCGCCGGAGCGCCTGGCCTGCGTGCCGTTGCCCGAAGCATTACGGTCCTTCGCGGCGACGATCGCGCCGCCGCGGCCGGCGTGGGACCGCGGGTTCTGGGACGCGTGGTCGCCGGGCGAGGTGGCTGCGCGCGAACGCCTGCAGGAATTCCTCGACCGGCTGGACGACTATCCCGAGGCCCGCGACCTGCCAGCGGTCGACGGTACCTCGCGGTTGTCGCCGCACCTGCATTTCGGCGAGATCGGCCCGGGACGCGTGCTGGCCGCGGCGCGCGAGCGCGGCGGAGCCGGCGCTGACAAGTTCGCCGCCGAACTGGGCTGGCGCGAATTCGCCTATTACGTGCTGCACCACTGGCCGCGCAGCATCCGCGAGAATTTCAATCCGCGCTTCGATGCGATGGGATGGCGCGAGGACGCGGCGGGGCTGGAGGCATGGAAACGCGGCCGCACCGGCGTGCCGCTGGTGGATGCGGGGATGCGCCAGCTGTGGCACCAAGGCTGGATGCACAACCGCGTGCGCATGGTGGCCGCCTCGTGGCTGACCAAGCACATGGGGATGCACTGGACGCACGGCGCGGACTGGTTCCTGCATACGCTGGTCGATGCCGACCTCGCCAACAACGCGCTGGGATGGCAATGGGTCGCGGGCACCGGCGTGGATGCGGCGCCGTATTTCCGGGTGTTCAACCCGGTGACGCAGTCGCGCCGGTTCGACCCGGATGGCGATTACATCCGGCGCTGGGTACCGGAATTGCGCGCGCTGGATGCGAAGGCCATCCACGCGCCGTGGGAAAGCGGCGTGGTGCCGCGTAGCTATCCGCCGCGCCCGATGGTGGATCCCGCCAAGGGCCGGGCGGAGGCGTTGGCGCGGCTGGCCGACACCATGCGCTGAGCGTCGCGGCGATCGGCGATCAGGCGGTTGCGGGCTTGCCCGCGTCGGCGGCCAGCAACGGCGCGAGCACCGGCTCGAGCTGGCCGCGACGCCAGCCCGCGAGCATCGGCGGCCATTGCCTGTGTTCGAGCAGCGCCTGCAGCCAGCGGCGCGAGGCGAGCACGCCATCGGGCAGGGCGAGTTCGCGGCTGCGTTCGGCCACCGCGTCCTGCAGCCGGCGCAGGGCCTTGCGATCGCCCTCGTCGTCGCGCGCCAGCGGCATGGCCGCTTCGTCCTCGAGCGGCGTCGACAACGCGGTCCAGATCGCGGGGGCGAGCCGTACCGGCGATTTCGGCCGCGATTCCAGCAACGCCTTCAATGCGGCGGCGTCGGCGGGCGGGTTGCGCGCCAGCAGCGCGGCGAGTTCGCCGTCGAGGATCCAGTTGCGCGGGCGGTCGCTGTCGCGCGCCTGCGTTTCGCGCCAGCGCAGCAGCCGCAGCAGCCGGCGTTGCGCATCGGCGTCGAGGAATTGCGCGGCGCGCAGCGACAGGTGCGGCCAGGGATCCTCGCCCGGGCCGTCCGCCAGCCGCGCGCAGTCCTCGCGCAGCCAGTCGCCGCGGCCCAGCGCTTCGAGTCGTGCGTCGAGGCGGTCGTGCAGCGCGAACAGGTGGCGCACGTCGTCGGCCGCGTAGTCGAGCTGTTGCGGCGACAACGGGCGGCGCAGCCAGTCGGAACGGGTTTCGCCCTTGTCGACCGCGACGTCGAGCAGCTCCGCGACCAGCCGCTGGTAGCCCATGCCCGCGCCGATGCCGCACAGCGCGGCGGCGATCTGGGTATCGAACAACGGGCGCGGCACGCAGCCGCAGGCGTGCTGCAGCGCGACCAGGTCCTCGCTGGCGCTGTGCATCACCTTCAGTATCGACGCGTCGCGCAGCAGCGGCGCGAGCGCCGCGGCCATGCCCGGCACGCACATGTCCGCGAGCAGGATGTCGTCGCCGATGGCGACCTGCACCAGCGCGAGTTGCGGCCAATAAGTGCGTTCGCGGATGAATTCGGTGTCCAGGCCGACGCGGCCATTGCGGGATGCCAGCCGGCGCGCCAGTTCCGCGGGGTCGTCGATCCAGTGCGTTCCGGCCATGTGCTTCGCATCCATCCGGGCGAGGGTAGCGACGTGCCGTCGCGGCGGCAACGCCGCGGTTGCCCGCGCACGGCGCCTGACCTACCGTGCGTGGACGGATCGCAGGAGGCTGCTTGCGCGCAAAACCCGCCATCATCGTCCTCGCGTTCGCGCTGGCCGTGGCCGCCTGCGGGCGCGCGCCGGCGCCGGCGGCGGGGGAAACGGTGACGCCCGCGCCGCAAGCGCGAGCCGCGCGCGGCACGGGCGAGGTGACCATCAGCGGCGACGACAGCATCGCGGCGATGCTGACCTGGGAACCGCCGGCGGTCGCGGTGGACGAAGGCAACCTCGCCGAGCGGCGGCGCACGGCCGCGCGCGCGCTGGCGAAGGGGCATCTGTTCGAGGACGCCGACGCGGCGATTCCGATCGACCTCGCGATCCTGCGCCTGCACGCGGACGATGCGCGGGCGCGCGAGCAACTGCATCGCGCCGTGGCGAAGCTGCTTGGCAAGGGCGACGCCGCATTGGCGAAGGCGGACGAGGATTTCGAGGCGTTGCGCGCCGCGCACAAGGTCGCGGCGGTCGCGCGCGTGGCCGCGCCGGGCGCGAAGGAGGTCGAGGCCTACCTCGCGCGCGTGGACGTCGCCGACCAGGCCTGGGACGCCAACCGCCAGGCGGAAGCCGACCTCGCGGCGGGGCGCTTCGGCGTGCAGGGCGGCGGCGCGCTCGACGGGTTCCGCGAGGCGCTGCGCCTGCGGCCGGGGCAGGCGCGCGCGCAGCGCGGCATCGTCGCGGTCGAAAGCGGGGTGATCGAACGCGCGGAAGCCGCCGCCGCGTCCGGCGATTTCACCGATGCGTGGCGCTGGCTCGGGCTCGCGGCCAGCGTGCGCAAGGACAGCCCGGCGGTGGCCGCGGCGCGCGTCCGGCTGGAACGGGCGCGCACCGACACCATCGCCCGCCTGCGCGACCAGGCGATGGCGGCGTTGCCCGCGGCGGGCGGCGTGGCCAGGGCGCGCGGCCTGCTGGCGGAGATCCTGCGCATCGCGCCCGCCGGCGATGCGGTCGCCGGCGAACTGCGCGACGAGATCGAACGCGTTTCCCACTACGGCGCGTTCGGCCCGGGACAGGCGATTTCCGACGCGATGCAGGGCGGCGGCCGCGGCCCGGAGATGATCGTGGTGCCGCACGGCGGCTTCCGCATGGGCGCGCCGGCGAACGAGGCGGATGCGAGCAACAGCGAAATGCCGCAGCACTACGTGCGCTTCGATCGCGGCTTCGCGGTGGCGCGCACCGAAACCACGGTCGCGCAGTTCGGGCGGTTCATCGCGGCCACCGGCTACCGCACCCGCGCCGACAAGCGCGGCGTGTCGCTGGCCTACGACGCGCACAGCGGCAACTTCGCCTTCCGCAACAACGTCGACTGGCGTTCGGACTACGCCGGCGATCCGGCCGCGCCCGACCTGCCGGTGGTGCACGTCAGCGCCGGCGACGCCGAGGCCTACGCGAAATGGCTCAGCCAGCAGACCGGCGCGCATTACCGATTGCCGAGCGAATCCGAGTTCGAATACGCGCTGCGCGCCGGCGGCGAGGCCCGTTACCCCTGGGGCGACGGGCCGCCGGGGCCCACCACCGCGAACGTCACCGGCGGGCTCGATGTTTCCCCGCAGGGGCGGCGCTGGAGCAACGCCTTCCCCGGGGTCGCCGACGGCTACTGGGGCCCGGCCCCGGTCGGGCGCTTCCGGGCCAATGCATTCGGCCTTCACGACATGGACGGCAATGTCAGCGAATGGGTGGGCGATTGCTGGCACGATGGCTACCGCCGCGCGCCCGCGAACGGCGAAGCCTGGCTGAACCCGGGCTGCCGCACGCGGGTGGTGCGGGGCGGGTCGTGGTCGAGCGGGCCGGCGCAATGCCGCGCCGCGTGGCGCACGCCCGCGCCGGTGGATACTACGAATGCGCACATCGGGTTCCGGCTGGTGCGCGACCTCTGAAGACGATGGACCGGGGAGAAACGTGATGCGACAGGATCCATTCGACGGACAGGCCTACGGCGGCCAGCAACCGCGGCGCGGCTTCGGCATCAGCCCGCGCCTGCTGATCCTGCTGCTGTTCGCCGGTTACGCGGCGTACTACTGGTTTTCCAACCGCAGCACCGATCCGTACACCGGCGAGACGGTGACGATCGACAAGAACATCTCGCCCGAGGACGAAAAGGCGCTGGGGCTGCAGGCCTACCAGGAAATCCTGCAGCAGGAACAGCCGGTCGATCCGAATTCGCAGATCTCCAGGCAGGTGCGCGAGATCACCCAGCGCCTGATCGCGAAGATCCCGCAGGTGGAGGACGCGCTCGCCGCCGAACACGGCATGCAGGCGCCGCACATCGAGCGTTCGTTCGACTGGGACGTGAACGTGCTGCAGTCCGACCAGGTCAACGCGTTCTGCCTGCCCGGCGGCAAGATCGCGGTCTATACCGGGCTGGTGCCGGTGGCGCAGAACGCGGACGCGATGTCGATCGTGCTCGGCCACGAGATCTCGCACGCGTTGTTGCGCCACGGTGCGCAGCGCATGACCCAGCAGAAGCTGGAGCAGGTCGGGCAGATGGCGGGCGCGATGAGCGGCATGAGCCAGCAGAGCATGCAGGCGGTGATGGCGGTGTACGGTTACGGCCACTCGTTGCCGTATGCGCGCAAGCAGGAAACGCAGGCGGACGAGTTCGGGCTGATGCTCGCGGCCGCGGCCTGCTTCAATCCGCAGGAGGCGATTCCGTTGTGGGAACGCATGGATTCGCAGAGCGGCGGGCAGGCGCCGCCGGAATTCGCGTCCGACCACCCGAGCGCGGGCACGCGCATCCAGGATCTGCAGCGCCTGATGCCGAAGGCGATGGAGTACCGGCAGAAGTTCTGCGGCGCGGCGGGGACGACGGGTCAGCAGTAATCCGTAACAGACGCCATGGGCAAACGTGCGTGGATAAGTAGATATGACGGAGCATCCGCTAGCAGAGGTGAAGCGGAAACTGCCATGCATGGCAATGCTTGGGTCGGTAATGACAAAGCCTTACGAAGGCTGATCCGTCGGGGGCACGATGTGAATGTCCTCGACGACACGGGGGAATCGCCGTTGCATGGCGCCGCTTCGTCCGGCAAAGCGACCGTGGTGCGTCTCCTGCTGGGCAATGGCGCGAACCCCAACATCCATGCGTCAGATACTGGCTTGACGCCGTTGCACTGGGCGAGCGGTTGGGGGAATTTATCAGTGGTGCGCGCCTTGGTGAAGGGCGGTGCGAATGTCCTTGCGACGGACAATAAAGGACGCACTGCATACGAGATCGCAGTGCTGCACGAGAAGCCGAGAATTGCCGCGTGGCTGCACGAGCATGGCGGCTGACGATTATTCAGACCCGGCATTTCGCAAAGCCGGGATTGCCAGCCATTCGGCTGTCAAAGCGACCACTGCGTTCCATCCCAGCCTACGACCTCGACGAGATTTCGTTCTGTAAACAAAAACGGGCCGTCAGGCCCGTTTTTCGTTGTACGACGGTGCGTCGATCAGAACGACATGAACAATCCGCCGTTCACCGGGATGTTCGCGCCGGTGATGAAGCCGGCATCCTCGGCGGCGAGGAAGGACACCGTGCGCGCGATTTCGTCGGGTTCGCCGAGGCGGCCGACCGGCACCTTCGACACGATGTCCGCGCGGATCTCCTCCGGCATCGCCATCACCAGCGCGGTCGCGCAGTAACCCGGCGACACCGAGTTCACGGTCACGCCCTTGCGCGCCACCTCGCGCGCCAGCGCCATGGTGAAACCGTGCATGCCGGCCTTGGCCGCGGCGTAGTTGGTCTGCCCGAACTGCCCGGTCTGGCCGTTCACCGAACTGATGTTGACGATGCGGCCGAAACCGCGCGTCGCCATGCCCTCGACCGCGGGCCGGCACAGGTTGAACACGCCGTCGAGGTTGACGCCGAGCACCGCGTCCCACTGCGACTTGTCCATCTTGCGCAGGGTACCGTCGCGGGTGATGCCGGCGCCGTTGACGAGGATGTCGAGCGAGCCGTGCTCGGCCTCGATGCCGCGCACCAGTGCGTCGCAGGCGTCGAAATCGCGCACGTCCAGCGGCGCGAAGCCGATGTCGAGGCCGCTTGTCGCCGAACCGAACGCGGCGATGCGTTCTTCGTTGTTCGCCAGGTCGACCGCGATCACGCGGCAACCGTCCTGCGCCAGCCTCCGGCAGATCGCCGTGCCCAAACCGCCCATGCCGCCGCTGACGACGGCCACGCGCTTGCCCATCGGTTCGATTCCCCTTGTTGCCCGTCGCGGGCGATCAGCGGCGCCTGGCGCCGGCCTTGTCCTTGCCCGGCGAGGGCTGTTCGCCGCCGGCCACGTTCTTCTGCAGTTCGTTCCAGAACTGCAGGTTGCGCTCGGTGAGCTGGTTCATCAGCGCCCACGGCGTCTGCCCGAGCACGCCGCCGAGCTGGTTGCGCAGCTGTCCCTGCTGTTCGAGGAACATCTGCATCGAACGCTCGAGGTAGTTGCCCATGAAGCCCTGCAGCGAATCGCCGTAGAAACGGATGATCTGGCTGAGCAACTGGGTGGAGAGCACCGGCTGCCCGTCCTGTTCGTGCTCGGCGATGATCTGCAGCAGGATCGAACGGGTGAGGTCTTCGCCGGTCTTGGCGTCGCGCACCTCGAAGTCCTCGCCGTCGACGATCAACTGGCGGACGTCCTCGACCGTGATGTAGCTCGAGATCTCGGTGTCGTAGAGGCGGCGGTTCGGGTATTTCTTGATGACGCGGACGGCCATGCGGCGCGGTTCCCCTGAGCGTTCACCCCCGAGCATGGCGCAGTGCAGCACGGCTTGCAACTGCGCCGGCTTTTTCCTCCCCCCTTGCGGGGGAGGATGCCCGAAGGGCAGGAGAGGGGTGCGTTAGAGGGGTGCGTTCGTCCCCCTCTCCCGGCGCTACGCGCCACCCTCTCCCTCCGAGGGGAGAGGGAAAGGCAAGCTCACCACCCCATGTGGTGCCCGCCGTTGATGTCGAGGTTGGAACCGGTGATCCAGCCGGCCTGTTCGTCGGCGAGGAAGCCGACGCCGTAGGCGATTTCCTCCGGCGTGCCGAGGCGGCCGGTGGGGATGTCGGCGACGATCTTGGCGCGCACTTCCTCCGGCACCGCCATCACCATGTCGGTGGCGATGTAGCCCGGCGAAATCGTGTTCACGGTGACGCCGTTGCGGGCGTTCTCGCGCGCCAGGGAAATGGTGAAGCCGTGCATGCCGGCCTTGGCCGCGGCGTAGTTGGCCTGGCCGTACTGGCCCTTGAGGCCGTTGATCGAGCTGATCTGGATGACGCGGCCCCACTTGCGCTCGCGCATGCCCTCGATCACCGGGCGGGTGACGTTGAACACCGAGTTGAGGTTGGTGTTGATCACGTCCGTCCACTGCTCGGCCTTCATCCGGTGGAAGGTGCCGTCGCGGGTGATGCCGGCGTTGTTGACCAGGATGTCGATCGGGCCGAGCTTGGCCTCGACCTCGCGCACCATCGCCTCGGCTTCCTGCGGCGAGGTGACGTCGCCCTTGACGATGGCCACGTCGTAGCCGGCCGCCTTCAGCTGTTCCTGCCAGGCGCGCGCCTTGTCTTCGTTGCGGTAGTTGGTCGCGACCTTGTGGCCCATGTCGGCCAGGCGCTTGACGATGGCGGTACCGATGCCGCCGGTACCACCGGTGACGAATGCGACTCTCGAAGTCATGGCGTGTTCCCATCCTGGTTGGTGTGTGTGTCCCGATCGATTCTAGTCCGCGTTTCGCGGCGCCCATGTTGCAACGCGGCGGATGCCTCGACCGGTCCGCGCGGGATGCGCGCCGGATCGAACGCGGCGGCCGCGGCCGAGAGCAGGGCGTCGCGCCCGGCGATGCCGTCCAGCGCCGATGCCTCCTGTCCGAGCACGGCCCAGGCTGCGCGCAGTGCGGGCAGCGGATCGCCGGCATCGACCGGCAGCGCGGCCAGCGATTTCGACAGCTTGCGGCCCTCGCCGTCGACCACCAGCGGCAGGTGCAGGTAACGCGGCGTCGGCAGGCCGAGCGCGCGCTGCAACAGGATCTGGCGCGGGGTGGAATCGAGCAGGTCGGCGCCGCGGACGACATCGGTGATGCCTTGCGCGGCGTCGTCCACGACCACCGCCAGCTGGTAGGCCCAGAACCCGTCCGCGCGGCGCAGGACGAAATCGCCGACCTCGCGGTCCACGCGCTGGACGATGCGGCCGTGCACCGCGTCCTCGAATGTGATTTCGCAGCCGTCGGCCACGCGCAGCCGGATCGCGGGGTCGGGCCTGCGCGCGCCGGCGATGCATCGCCGATGGATGCCGCCCTCGCTGGCGAGTTCGCTGCGGCTGCAATGGCATTCGAACGCCAGGCCGTCCGCCAGCAGGCGGTCGAGCGCGGCGCGGTAGGCGTCGCCGCGCCCGGATTGGCGCCAGATGGCGCCATCGGCTTCGAACCCGAACCCGGCCAGCGCCCGCAGCTGCGCCTCGGCGGCGCCGGGCGCTTCGCGCGGCGGGTCCAGGTCCTCGACCCGCAGCAGCCATTCGCCGCCGGCGCGGCGCGCCGCCAGCCAGCTGCCGAAGGCGGCGACCAGCGAGCCGAAATGCAGCGCGCCGGTGGGCGAGGGCGCGAACCTTCCCCGATAGGGCCGGTCGCGGCGAGGGCGGGGGAGGTCCATGGTTGGCTTGAATTTAACCCGCGGCTGCCACACTAATCCCGTGTCCGCGCCGGTCGCGCGGGAAATCGAGAGCCCCTCCATGTTGAAACGCGTCGGCCTGTTCCTCGCCACCAACCTCGCGGTGCTGATGCTGGTCAGCATCGTCATGTCCGTGTTCAAGGTGAATCCGCAGCAGTTCACCGGCCTGCTGGTGATGGCCGCGTTGTTCGGCTTCGGCGGTTCGCTGGTCTCGCTGCTGATGTCGAAATGGGTCGCCAAGCACTTCACCGGCGCGCAGGTCATCGCCCAGCCGCGCAACGAGGCCGAGCAGTGGCTGGTCTCGACCGTGCAGCGCCAGGCGCAGAAGGCCGGCATCGGCATGCCCGAGGTCGCGGTCTACGACGCGCCGGAAATCAACGCCTTCGCCACCGGCGCCAACCGCAACAACGCCCTGGTCGCGGTTTCGACCGGCCTGCTGCGGGCGATGAACCGCGACGAGGCCGAGGCCGTGCTCGGCCACGAGGTGAGCCACGTCGCCAACGGCGACATGGTGACGATGGCGCTGCTGCAGGGCGTGCTCAACACCTTCGTCATCGTGCTGGCGCGCGTCGTCGGCCGCGTCGTCGACGGCTACATCTCGGGCAACCGCGAAGGCGGCGGCTTCGGCTATTTCATCGTGGTGAACGTGCTGCAGCTGGTGTTCGGCATCTTCGCCAGCGTGATCGCGATGTGGTTCTCGCGCCACCGCGAATTCCGCGCCGACGCCGGCGGCGCGACCCTGGCCGGCCGCGACAAGATGATCGCCGCGCTGGAACGCCTCGCCCAGAACCACGGCGAAAGCACCCTGCCCAAGCAGATGGCCGCCTTCGGCATCAGCGGCGGCAGCATCGGCCTCGGCCGCCTGCTGATGAGCCATCCGCCGCTGGAAGAACGCATCGCCGCGCTGCGCAACGCGCCGCTCGGTGGCAATTCGATCCGGGAAGGCGTGATCCGCTGAGCAGGGATCAGGGGTCAGGGACCAGGGATCAGGGGTCTGGGCAGGAGCAGTTTCCCTTTCGCAATGAAAAGCCCGCGGAAACGCGGGCTTTTTGCTCTTCCTGACCCCCGGCCCCTGATCCCTGGCCTCTGCTACTCGAACTCGTAATTCATCTCCGCGCTGGGCAGGGCGAGGAAATCGCCCTCGACGTAATCCACGCCGCAGGAGAAAAGCGTCGACATACTGGCCGCGTCCTGCACGAACTCGGCGATGCTGCGCATGCCCTTGCCGCGCGCGTGGCTGGCGATGGCCTGGATGCGCTTCTGGTTCTCGGCGTTCTTCGGCAGGTCTTCCATGAAGCTGCGGTCGAGCTTGAGGAAGGCCGGGGTCACGTGCGCCAGCAGTTGCATGGAGTCGATGCCGGCGCCGAACTGCTCCAGCCCGGTGCGCACGCCCAGCTGGCGCAGGCTTTCGATCAGCGATTGCACGTCGCGCATGTGGGTGAACACCTTGGACTCGGGCAATTGCAGCACCAGGCGGTCGCCCGGCACCCCGCGTTCGAGCAGGGTTTCGCCGATGTGCCTGGCGAAGCGCTCGTCGCCGAGCGAATCCTGGCTGATCCGCATCAGCACGGTCGCCGGCTTGCCCGACTTCAGGCGTTCGCCGAGCACCGCGATCGCGTGCCCGACCACCCAGCGGTCGATCTCGGCGAGCAGGCCGTGCTCCTCGGCGATCGGCAGGAACGTGGACGGGCCGACCATCTCGCCGTCGCCGGCGTCCATGCGCAGGTAGGCTTCGTACAGCGGTTCGGGTTCGCCCAGCAGGGAAATCACCGGGCGGTAGTGCAGGACGAACTGGTCCTTGTCCAGCGCATCGCGCAGGCGCGCGACCCAGGCCTGGATGCGTTCCTCCTCGGCGCGGTCGGTGGCGCTGGGGTCGAAGATCTCGAAGCGGTTGCCGCCCACGCCCAGCGCCGACTGCACGCCCTGGTTGGCCTTGGCCAGCACCTGCGAGACGTTGGCGTTCTTCTCGCCGATCTGCACGCCGCCGATGCTGGCGGTGATCGCGCTGGAATGCTCGCCGATCTCGAAGATGCCGTCGGCGAAGGCGGCGCGGATGCGCTCGGCCAGCGCCGGCGTGCTGAGGTGGTCGCCGCCGTTGAGCAGCACCGCGAGGCTGTGCTCGCCGAAGCGCGCCGCGACCGCGTCGCTGCCCTGCAGCGCATGCTTGAGCCGTTCGGCCATGGCCGCGAGCACCGCGTCGGCCGCGTCCAGGCCCATGTCGTGCTGCAGGCGCTGGTAGTGGTCGGGCTCGACCAGCAGCAGGCCGTGCCGCGCCTGGTTCCGCCCGGCGTCGGAAACCGCGTCCTCGAGCATGCGCAGGAAGGTCTGGCGATTGAGCAGGCCGGTGACCGGATCGCGTTCCTGCAGTTCCTTGAGCTTCTGCGCGAGCTCCGGGTCGTGCGCGGATTCCTGCTTGCGGAACACCACCTGCACGCAGGGCTCGCCCTCGTAGCTGGCCTGGGTGAACTCCATCACCGCCGGGAATTCCTCGCCGTCGAGGCCGCGCGCCTGCAGTTCGTAGCTCGGCGGCGGCGCCTCGCCCTTGCTCAGCTGCTTCAGCAGCTGCTTGAAGTCGGCGACGTGGCGCGGCGCGACCAGGTCCAGCAGCGACATGCCCTCGACGTCGTCGAAGGAATCGAAGCCGAACATCTCCAGGTACGCCGAGTTGGCGCGGATGTGCATGCCCTCGTGCACGTATGCGATGGGGTCGCGCGAGGATTCGATCAGCGCGTCGCAGCGGCGCTCGGTCTCGCGGACCCGGGCCTCGAGCCGGCGCAATGCGCGGCGGGCGTCGAGGTCCGACCATTCCCTGCGGATCACCTGGTGCAACTGCTGGGTGTTGTCGCGCAGGGCGATCGCGCGCGCGCCGGCGGCGATCGCGGCGCTGACCCCGGTGGCGTCGACATCGTCGAACAGCGCCAGCAGTGGAATGTCCTTGCCGCTGCCCGCGACCAGTTGCGCGGCCTGGTCGAAGGGCACCGCCTGCGACCGGCGCGAAGCCAGCACCAGGTCGATGGCCTGCCCGGACAGCAGCGCGGAAAGCTCCTCGGGCGTGGCCGGGCGCTGCGGGCGGATCGCGATGCCGGCGTTGCGCAGCCCGCTGACGATGGCCTCGGCGTCCTCGACGCTGTCGTCCACCACCACCAGGCGCAATGCGGCGTCGTTTCCTTTCGACATGCGTGCCTCCACGGGGGAACAGACTAATTACACGAAGGCGGCGGCGGCGTCCACGCCGCGGCCAGCGCGCGCTTGCCCGGATCGCCCGCGATTTCGCGCACCAGCTTCGGCACCAGGTAGCCCGGCAGGCGCGCGGCCAGCGCGGCATGCAGGGCCAGCGCTTGCTCGTCGCCGACCTCGAAATGCGCGGCGCCGGCGACGCGGTCGAGCTGGTGCAGGTAGTAGGGCAACACGCCGGCGGCGAAGCCGCGCTCGCACAGGTCCGACAACGCTTCGGCCGAATCGTTCACGCCGCGCAGCAGCACCGCCTGGTTCAGCAGCAAGGCGCCCGTGCCGCGCAGCGCGGCCATGGCCGCATCGACGTTCGCATCGAACTCGTTGGCGTGGTTGGCGTGGACCACGACCACCAGCGGCCACGGCAGGCCGCGCAGCCACGCGAGCAGGCCCGCGTCCACGCGTTCGGGCAACACCACCGGCAGCCGGGTGTGGATGCGCAGCCGGCGCAGGTGCGGGATCGCGCGCAGGGCGTCGGTGAGCTCGGCCAGCTTGTGGTCGGCGAGCGAGAGCGGGTCGCCGCCGGAGAGGATCACTTCCCCGATCGACGGATCGGCCGCGATCGTCGCCACCGCCTCGCGCCATCCGGCCGCGGCGGCGGTGTCTTCGGCATACGGGTAATGGCGGCGGAAGCAGTAGCGGCAATGCACCGCGCAGCTGCCGGTGGCGACCAGCAACGCGCGCCCGCGGTACTTGTGGATCACCCCGCCGCCGCGCCGCGCCGCGCCGTCGCCGACCGCGTCGGGGGCGAAGCCGGGCACGATCCGGTCCTCGTCGTCGAGCGGCAGCACCTGCCGCAGCAGCGGGTCGAACGGATCGCCGTGGCGCATGCGCGCGACGAACCCGCGCGGCACGCGCAGCGGGAAATCGCGCGCGGCCCGCGGCCGGATGCGCCCAGCCAGCGTTTCCAGCCCGAGCATGCCCAGCAGTTCGCGCGGATCGCGCACGGCCTCGCGCCACGACTGCCGCCAGCGCGGGGCGGCGGCGGGCTGCAAGGCCAAGGGGGCTGCGGGTATCATGTCGGCTTCGATCCAGTCCCGTTCCGGCGCCGCCGGAACTCCGAACCGCACATTTTAATGCCGCCCGACGGGTGGCGCGAAGGAGCACCCATGGCCACCCTGGGCATGAACGACGTCAAGAACGGGATGAAGATCCTGGTCAACAACGAGCCTTCCATCATCTTCGAGACCGATTACGTCAAGCCGGGCAAGGGCCAGGCCTTCACCCGCGTGCGCTTCCGCCAGATCCGCACCGGCCGCGTGCAGGAAATCACCATGAAGTCGACCGACTCGGTGGAAGCCGCGGACGTGGTCGATACCGACATGCAGTTCCTGTACGCCGACGGCGAGTACTGGCACTTCATGAACCAGGAAAGCTTCGAGCAGATCCAGGCCGACAAGGCCGGCGTGGGCGACGCCGCCAAGTGGCTGAAGGGCGAGGAAGAGTGCGTGGTCACCCTGTTCAACGGCAACCCGATCCAGGTCACCCCGCCGAACTTCGTCGAACTGAAGATCGTCGAGACCGATCCGGGCGTGAAGGGCGACACCGCCGGCACCGGCGGCAAGCCGGCGACGCTGGAAACCGGCGCGGTGGTGCGCGTGCCGCTGTTCGTCGGCCAGGACGAGGTGATCAAGGTCGATACGCGCTCGGGCGAATACGTCAGCCGTGTCAAATGATTTGTCGTCATCCCGGCGAAAGCCGGGATCCAGCGTCTTTGCCTTTCGCTGTTTTGCCATGAAGATCAAAGACACTGGGTTCCTGCTTTCGCAGGAATGACGAACAAGAGCATCGGCGATGGCAGAGAACATCCAGCGCGAATCCTGCGATCTCCTCATCGAAGCCGGCTGGGTGGTGCCGGTGGTGCCGCACGGCGTGGTCCTCGAGGACCACGCCGTCGCCGTTTCCGGCGACCGCATCGTCGCCGTATCGCCGATCGCCGAGGCGCGCGCGCGCTTCGACGCCAAGGAAACCGTGTCGCGCCCGGACGGCGCGCTGGTCCCCGGGCTGGTCAACAGCCACTGCCACAACCCGATGACGCTGTTGCGCGGCGTCGCCGACGACCTGCCGCTGAAGGTGTGGCTGCAGCAGCACATCTGGCCGATCGAGGCCGCGGTGATCGGCCCCGATTTCGTCGCCGACGGCGTAACCCTGGCCATCGCCGAGATGCTGCGCGGCGGCACCACCTGCGCCAACGAGAACTATTTCTTCCCCGACGTGCAGGCCGCGACCTACAAGCGCCACGGCTTCCGCGCGCGGGTCGGGCTGCCGGTGATCGACTTCCCCACCGCGTGGGCGCAGTCCGACGACGAATACTTCGACCGCGCCGGCGACGTGCACGACCAGTGGCGCGGCGACGCGCTGGTCGCGACCGCGTTCGCGCCGCATGCGCCGTACACGGTGAGCGACGCGAATTTCGAACGCATCCGCATGCTGTCGGACCAGCTCGACATCCCGGTGCACCTGCACCTGCACGAAACCGCGCAGGAAGTGCAGCAGTCGGTGGAAAAGCACGGCCAGCGCCCGATCGCGCGCATCGACCGGCTCGGCCTGTTCAACGACCGCCTGATCGCGGTGCACATGACCCAGCTGACCGAGGCCGAAATCCACCTGTGCGCCGAGCGCGGCGTGAGCGTGGCGCATTGCCCGGAATCCAACCTCAAGCTCGCTTCCGGCTTCTGCCCGGCCTGCGCGCTGCAGCGCGCGGGCGTGAACCTCGCCATCGGCACCGACGGCTGCGCCTCCAACAACGACCTCGACATGTTCGGCGAAACCCGCACCGCGGCGATCCTCGCCAAGGCGGTGGCGCAGGACGCGGCCGGCCTCGACGCGTTCTCGGCGCTGCGCGCGGCGACGCTGGGCGGGGCGAAGGCGATGGGCCTGGACCACCTCGTCGGCAGCATCGAGCCGGGCAAGCAGGCCGACCTCGCCTGCATCGACCTGTCGCCGCTGGAAACCCAGCCGCTGCACCACGTGGTCTCGCAGCTGGTGTACGCGACCGGCCGCCAGCAGGTGAGCGACGTGTGGATCGCCGGGGCGCGCAAGCTGCGCCGGCGCGAACTGGTCGACATGGACGCCGCCGCCATCGTCGCCAACGCGCGGCAGTGGCGGGAACGCATCGCGGCGATCGGGCGATGATTCCCCTGTAGGAGCGGCTTCAGCCGCGACTAGGAATTCATGCAAGAGCGGTCGCGCCCAGGTGCGCTCCTACAAACAACGTGCAGGAACCAGCCAATGACTTCCGCATCCCCGCAAGACAACTTCCGCCAGAGCGAACTCGACAAGTTCGACGAGCTCGCGCAGCGCTGGTGGGGCGAGGCGGCGCGTTCGCGAACCACTGGTTCGCGCGACGCCGAGCGCCTGCGCATGGATGCGCAGGCCGGCGCCATGCGCCATGGATGGCTCGGAGCAACCGCATGAACGCGACGCCAAGCAACTTCCGCCAGAGCGAACTCGACAAGTTCGACGAGCTCGCGCAGCGCTGGTGGGATCCGAACGGCCCGCAGAAGGCCCTGCACGCGCTCAATCCCGCGCGCCTGGGCTACATCGCCGGACGCGCGACCCTGCGCGACGCCGCGGTGCTCGACGTCGGCTGCGGCGCGGGCCTGCTGAGCGAGGCGCTGGCGCAGGCCGGCGCGCGCGTCACCGCCATCGACCTGGCGCCGAACCTGCTCAAGGTCGCGCGCCTGCACGGGCTCGAACGCGCCCTTGAAGAGCCGGGGGTGAAGGTCGATTACCGCGAATCTTCGGTCGAGGCGCTCGCGCTCGAAACGCCGGCGGCGTTCGACGTCGTCGCCTGCATGGAAATGCTCGAACACGTGCCCGAACCGGCGTCGGTGATCGAGGCCTGCGCGACGTTGCTCAAGCCGGGCGGGCGCCTGTTCCTGTCGACCTTGAACCGCACGCCGGCGGCGTTCGCGGTGGCCATCGTCGGCGCGGAATATCTCGCGCGGCTGCTGCCCAAGGGCACGCACCAGTACCGCGATTTCATCAAGCCCTCCGAACTCGCCGCCTGGCTGCGCGAAGCGGGGCTGGAACTCGAGGACGTCAGCGGGCTCGCCTACGAACCCTGGCGCAACAGCGCGAGGATCGTGTCGCGCACCGACGTGAACTACCTCGCCTGTGCGGTGAAGCCGTGAGCGGGCGGGATTCGGGATTGGGGATGACCAGCCATTCGGCTGTTGAAGGCGGGGATCCGGAAAAACAGGCGTCCGCGTTCGACGAATCACGAATCCCGAACCACGAATCCCCGCGTTTCCCCAAACTCGCGCTGTTCGACCTCGACGGCACGCTGCTCGACAGCGCACCGGACATGGTCGCCACTGTGAACCGCATGCGCGCCGCGCGCGGGCGCGGGCCGATGCCGCTGGCGGAACTGCGCCCGCACGTGTCCCGGGGTTCGCGCGCGATGAGCGCGGCCGCGTTCCCCGAACTCGGCGGCGACGTGCCGCAGGACATGATCCGCGAGTTCCTCGACACCTACGAAGCCGAACTCGGCAAGCACGGCCTGCCGTTCGACGGCGTGCCCGAATTGCTGGACGCGCTGGAAGCGGCCGGCAGCCGCTGGGGCATCGTCACCAACAAGCCGGAATACCTCGCCAGGCAGGTGCTGCCGCTGCTCGGCTGGGACGCGCGCTGCGCCGTGCTCGTCGGCGGCGACAGCCTGCCCGAGCGCAAGCCGCACCCGCTGCCGCTGCTGCACGCGGCGCAGACGCTGGGCGTCGGCATCGCCGATTGCGCCTACGTCGGCGACGACCTGCGCGACATCGAGGCCGCGCGCGCGGCCGGCATGCGCTCGGTGGTGGCGCTGTGGGGCTACCGCCTGCCCGGGGAGCGGCCGGCGGAGTGGGGCGGCGACGCGCTGGCGGAAGTGGCGGCGGACCTGCTCGATCCGTTACGGTGGCCGTGATGGAGATCGAAGCCGCCCCCGCGGAGTTCATCGCCAAGTGGCGCGAACACTGGCCGGAATGGTCGGTGGCGGAGGCGTTCGTCCCCGAGGAACAGCGCGAGGTGGCCTCGGCGTGGTTCGCCCTGCGCCATGAGCTGACCGAAGCCACCTGGGCCGGGGAAGACCCGCGCCCGGGCGAGGCCAAGCTGGCCTGGTGGCGGGAGGAATTGCAGGGCTGGGCCAAGGGCGCGCGCCGGCATCCGCTCGGCAGCGTGCTGCAGAGGCAGCCGGTGCCGTGGATCCTGCTGGCGGATTCGATCCCGGCGCTGTTCGCGAGCCGCGGCTCGGCGCCCGATCCGGACCAGGCGGCGATCCGGCTGGAGCCCTTCGCCGAGGGCGTGGCCAGCGTCGGCGTCACCCTGTTCGCCGATGCCGCGCTGCCCCCGCCCTTGCCGCCGCCGCCGCGCAGCGTGGTGTGCGGGTTGCTGGCCGAACGCCTGTTGCGCCAGGGCGAGGCCGCGGTGCCGGATTCGATCCGCGCCGAGGCCGGCGACGAAGCGGTCCGGGTCTGGGCCACGCGCCTGCTGCAGCGCTGGGCCCCGCCGCACCACGGTTCGCTGCCCGGGCGCCTGCAGGCCCTGCTGGTGCGCGAACGGCTGCAGGCCTGCGCCGATGGCCGTTCGCCGACATCGTGGTCGCGGCTGACCTTGCCGTGGCGCTGCCGCGTCATCGCCCGCAGCTGAACGCACCGTTCCGCGGGTGTTCGCGCCCGCACCGGTAGAATGCCGCGCATGCCGAACCGCCATCCCAACCCGCTGCCCGATGTCGCCGGCGACGCCGTCGCGCTCGCGCGCCCGCTGGACTGGGTGGGCATGGACCATATCGCGCTGCCGGTGCGGATCCCGGACGGGCAGGGCGGCCAGCTGCAGGTCGCGGCCGACATCGACGTCGCCGTGAACCTCGGCCGCGCCGACGCGCGCGGCATCCACATGTCGCGGCTGTACCTGCAACTGCAGGACGGGCTCGCGCGCGAGGCGATCACCCCCGCCGGCCTGCGCCACCTGCTGCAGGAGGGCATCGCCTCGCAGCAGGGGCTGGCCACGCAGGCGCGGCTGCGCATCCGTTACGACGCGCTGCTGCAACGCGCCGCGCTGGAAAGCGGCCATTCCGGCTGGAAGCGCTATCCGGTGGACGTCGAAGCCACGCTCGCCGACGGGCATTTGCGCATCGCGCTGGCGTTCGAAGTCGAATACTCCAGCACGTGTCCCGCGTCCGCCGCGCTGTCGCGGCAGGCGAACGCCGAACGCTTCGCCGAGGATTTCGCCGCCGCGCGCCCGCTGTCGGTCGGCGTGGTGCGCGATTGGCTCGCTTCCGATCGCGGCCTGGCCGCGACTCCGCACGCGCAGCGCAGCCGCGCGCAGGTGCGAGTCGAGTTGAAGCCGCAGTTCGACGAGTTGCCGTTGGTCGCGCTGGTGGATGCGCTGGAAGCGGCGCTGGCGACGCCGGTGCAGACCGCGGTGAAGCGCGAGGACGAACAGGCCTTCGCGCGGTTGAATGCCGAGAACCTGATGTTCTGCGAGGACGCCGCGCGCCGCGTGGCTGCGGTGCTCGCCAGCGATCCGCGCGTGGAGCGCTATGACGCGACGGTGTCGCATTTCGAAAGCCTGCACCCGCACGATGCGGTGGCGCGGGTGAGTGGCGTCAACGCCTGAGAGCCGTCATCGAACGACCCTCAAGTCGTCATTCCCGCGAAAGCGGGAATCCAACCGTTGGCTTTTATTAGGTAGATCAAAAAACGAGATTCCCGCTTTCGCGGGAATGACGGGCAAAAGCGTCAGAAACGGAAAGCCCCGGGTGCTTCGTTTCCAGGGCTGCGCTTTGCTGTAGGAGCGGCTTCAGCCAGGACTGTGCTGATCACGTTGCGTGATTGTTGGGATTTCATCCTGGCCTACGGGCTTGGACATGTGACCGGCTGCAATTTCACTTCGTAAGTGTCCGGCTTGGTCCCTGGCAGCATGGGGCCATCTGAGTGATTTTCCGCGGTGCCTTCGTAACCACCCATGGATTCGGATAGGGAAATCCGAATACTGTCTAACCCGCTTCCAATCGCGATGATGAGTCGGTCGCGATCGAACATCCAGAAACTGTCACCGAACTCCCCTTTGAAATAGGTTTTGTCCGGGCCTTCGACCCAATCGAGCGCCTTCGCTGACTTTCGTTGCTTGAGGCCTTCTGCTGGATCATCTAGCAAGATCAGTATGCGTGGAAATCGCAACCATTTTGTCTTGGGCGCGTTGTTGGTGATGGTTGAATAGCATGATTTCTCGGCGAATGCAGGGAAAGGAGTTCCTGCAAGCAATGCAATGAAGACGATTGCAGCCCGCAACGGAACCAATCTGTGCTCCAAATTGCTGCACATCACTTCCCGCGCTCCAACACCAGCAACGGATCGATCCGCACGTCGAACCAGCTCATGCCCCAGTGCAAATGCGGACCGGTCGCGCGGCCGGTCATGCCCACGGCGCCGATGACGTCGCCCTGTTTCACCACGTCTCCCACCTTCACGTCGATGCGCGACAGGTGCAGGAAATTGCTGCTGATGCCGTGGCCGTGGTCGAGCAGCACGGTGCCGCCGGTGAGGTAGAGGTCGGGCGCGACGAAGGTGATCACGCCATCGGCGGGCGCGCGCACCGGCGTGCCCTTGGGTGCGGCGATGTCCATGCCCGAATGCGGCGATTTCGGCGTGCCGTTGTACACGCGCTGGTTGCCGAAACGCCCGCTGATGCGGCCCTGCACCGGCCACTGGAAGGTTTCCGCGAAATCCTCGCGCGGGTCGTCGCGTTCGCGCGCGGCCGCGACCTGCGCCTGCTCGCGCTCGATGCGCGCGGCGATGTCCGGCGGCGGGTTCACCGTCTTCGGCGGCACGCCACGGATGTTCTCGATCGGCCAGTCGCGCGGGGTCACGGCGATGCTGTGCTCGATCCAGCCGGTCGCGGGCTGCTTGATCTTCACCACCAGCGGGCCCTTCTCGTCGCGGCCGACGCCGAACACGAAATCGCCATCCGGCGCGACGGAAAGCGTGCGTCCGCCGACTTCGACGATCGCGGCCGGGTGGGTGTTGCCGACCACCATCGCGCCCTGCGACACGGACGTCGGCAGGCGCGTCGCGCGGGCGGGAATCGCGCCGCCGCCCCCGACCATCGGCGTCGATGGCGACGGTGCGGGCGTTTGCGCGAGGGCGGTGCATGCGACGAGGAATAGCGTCATCGTCATGCCTGCGAAGGCCTTGGCTTTTCCCCTCTCCCCCTGTGGGAGAGGGTGGCGCGTAGCGCCGGGAGAGGGGAAAACGCAGGCCCCCTCTCCTGTCCCTTCGGGACATCCTCTCCCACGAGGGGAGAGGAAAACGCAAGAGCGGGAGCGCAAACCCCTCACCGCGCGAACGCCAGCCGCAAACCGGCCGGTTCGCCGACCAGCTTGCCGCCGTCCCACGCGAGCTGGCCGTTCACCCAGGTCGAGGCGATGCGCGAATGGAAGGTCGTGCCTTCGAACGGCGACCACGCGCACTTCGACAGCACGTCCTCGCGTCGCACCGTGAACGGCGTGTCGTCGATCAGCACGAGGTCGGCGAAATTGCCTTCGCGCAGGAAGCCGCGTTCGGCCACGTCGAACAGCTGCGCCGGGGCGTGCGCGAATTTTTGCACGACCTGCGCGGTGCTGAGCTTGCCTTCGTGCACCAGTTCCAGCGCGGCGACCAGCGCGTACTGCACCAGCGGCAGGCCGCTCGGCGCCTGCGCGTAGGGCTTCGACTTCTCCTCCAGCGTGTGCGGCGCGTGGTCGGTGGCGAGGATGTCGATCACGTCGTCGGCGAGCGCGGCGATCAGCGCCTCGCGGTCGGAGGCGTCCTTGATCGCCGGGTTGCACTTGATCAGGTTGCCGAGTCGCGCGTAGTCGCCGCGGTCGAAGCGCAGGAAATGCACGCAGGTCTCGGCGGTGATGCGCTTGCGGCTGCCGTCCGCGCGGATCAGCGGCCCGCGTTCGAACAGCGCCAGCTCGTCCGCGGTCGAGATGTGCAGCACGTGCAGGCGCGAATCGTGCCGGCGCGCCAGCGAGATCGCCAGCCGCGTGGACTTGATGCAGGCCTCGCGCGAACGGATGTCCGGGTGGCATTCGACCGGGATGTCGTCGCCGTACTTCGCCTGGAACGCGGCGAGTGTGGCGTCGATGGTCGGCGTGTCCTCGCAATGGGTGATGATGGTCACCGGCGATTCGCGGAAGATGCCGTCGAGCACCTGCGGATCGTCGACCAGCATGTTGCCAGTGGAGGCGCCCATGAACACCTTCACCCCCGGCGTGGCGCGCGGGTCGATGGCGCGGATCGCGTCGAGGTTGTCGTTCGAGGCGCCCATGTAGAAGCCGTAGTTGGCGCGCGATCGCCCGGCGGCGCGGCGGTACTTGTCCTCCAGCGCGCCCGCGTCCAGCGTCGGCGGGCGGGTATTGGGCATGTCCATGAAGCTGGTCAGGCCGCCGGCGACCGCAGCCGCGGATTCGCTGGCGATGTCGGCCTTGTATTCCATGCCCGGTTCGCGGAAGTGCACCTGGTCGTCGATCATGCCGGGCAGCAGGCGACGGCCGTTCGCGTCGATCACCGTCTCGCCGTCGCGCGCGGACAGCCCGCCGCCGATTTCGGCGATGCGCGTGCCGGAGATCCGCAGGTCGGCGTCGAATTCGCGGCCCTCGTTCACGAGCCGCGCGTTGACGATCAGGGTGTCTGGCATCGGTGGTCTCCGGAGGATGGGGCGAGGCGCCTGCCTTCTCGCGCAAGCGGGAGGGAGGAAGCGGGCGCGGTGCGGGAATCGCTTCGTTTCGGTCGCGGCATCATCGGGCCTGCGGCTTCCGTTCGGCAGCGCATGGAACCGGATCGTGTCCGCCGGGATTGAGCGGATGGCAACGGCCGATGCGACGCAGCGCCAGCCAGCCGCCGCGCCACGCGCCGAAGCGTTCGACCGCCGTCATCGCATATTCCGAGCAACTCGGCGTGAATCGGCAACGCGGCCCCAGCAGCGGGCTGATCCAGCGCTTGTAGCCGCGCAACAATCGGATGAGGATGCGTTCGATCACGGGGTTCGCACGCGGTCGCGCGCAGGCTTGCGCGGTTGCCGCTGTAGTCCCGGCAGGGTATAACAGCGCGCTTTCCCGGCTCAAGGGAACCAGAGGAACACCAGCAAGTGCCAGCGAAGAAACCCGCGAAGAAGGCCGCCAAGCCCGCCAAGAAGACCGTCAAGCCCGCGAAGGCGGTGGCGAAGAAGACCGCGACGAAGCCTGTCCTGAGCAAGGCCAAGGGCCGCGTCGAAGGAAAGCCGGCCGCCAAGCCCGCGGCGAAGCCCGCCCCGGCCAAGGCCAAGGGTCGCGTCGAAGCGAAGGCCGCGCCGGCGAAGAAGGCCATGAAGAAGGTCGTCGCCAAGGCCGCCCCGGCCAAGGGCCGCGTCGAAACGAAGCCGACGCCGAAACCGGCCGCGAAGCCCACGTCGGCCAAGCCTGCCCTGGGCAAGGCTAAAGTCGAAGCGAAGCCCGTGGCCAAGGCTGCGCCCAAGCCGGAAAAGAAGGCGGTTGTCGCCAAGGCCCCGGCCAAGCCCGCGCCCGCGCCGAAGCCGGTCGTGGCCAAGCCCGCGCCGGCGCCGAAGCCGACTGCCGCGCCCAAGCCGGTCCAGGTCGCGAAGCCCGCGCCCGCGCCTGTCGCCCCTCCGCGCCCGCCGGCCACGCGCCCGGTGGGCAAGGTCGCGGTGGCGGTGGCCGCGCGCGCGCCGGCGCCCGCGCCCAAGGGTAAGGTGAAGGTGGTGTCCTACCAGACCGACGACACCGGTCGCCCGATCCTGCCCAAGGGCTACCGCCCGGATCCGGCCGAGGAATACATGGGGCCGCTGCAGCTCGAATACTTCCGCCAGCGCCTGCTGCAGTGGCGCGACGACCTGGTCGAGGAATCCAAGCAGACCATCGAGAACCTCAAGGACGAAGTGCGCGACATCGGCGACGAAGCCGAACGCGCCACCCGCGAGACCGAGAACTCGCTGGAGCTGCGCACCCGCGACCGCTACCGCAAGCTGATCGGCAAGATCGATTCCACGCTCAAGCGGGTCGAGTCCGGCGAATACGGCTACAGCGTCGATTCGGGCGAGGAAATCGGCCTGGAGCGGCTCGAGGCGCGCCTCACCGCGGAACGCACGATCGACGAGCAGGAGCGCTGGGAGCACCTGCAGAAGCAGATCGGCGACTGAGTTTCGCGATCCCGCCATGAAAAACCCCGCTTCGGCGGGGTTTTTCTTTGCAAGGTAGAGCGGGTTTGGCGAAGCGATGCCCATCGACCCGCGGGGCTTGGAATGAAGATGATGGGTATTGCCCAGGAGTCCGCCGAACCTGCGGAAACTGCGTTTCCCATTCCGAATCCCGAATCTCCAATCCCGGTCTCATTGCAATTCGCGCAGGTCCAGCCGTCGCAGTCGCGGCGCGAGCCGCGCGGTGGTGGCGACCACGCCGAGGGTGACGAAACCGCCCATGATCACCGCGGGCACCAGCCCGAGCAGGCGCGCCATGGTGCCGTCGTAGAACGCGCCCAGTTCGTTCGACGAGCTGATGAAGATGCTGTTGATCGAGGACACGCGGCCGCGCATGCCGTCCGGCGTCACCAGCTGCAGGATGGTGGAGCGCAGCACCACCGAGACCCCGTCGCACATGCCGTAGGCGACCAGCAGCGCGGTCGACAGCCAGTAGTTGCGCGACAGCGCGAACGCGATCGTGCACAGGCCGAAGCCGGCGACCGCGAACAGCAGGATGCGGCCGGCGTTGCGCTGCAGCGGATGGCGGGTGAGCCACAGCGCCACGCAGATCGAACCGACCGCGGGCGCCGCGCGCATCACGCCCAGCGCCTCCGGGCCCTGGTGCAGGATGTCCTTGATGAACGCGGGCAGCATCGACACCGCGCCGCCGAGCAGCACCGAGAACATGTCCAGCGCCATCGCGCCGAGCATGATCTGGTTGGAGGCGACGAAGCGCATGCCTTGGGCGATGCTCGCGAACACCGGTTCGCGCTGCATGGCCTGCGCCGGTTCGGTGACGCGCATGCGCAGCAGCGCCAGCGCCGCCGCGATCGCGCAGGCCGCGGCCACGGCGTAGGACACCGATTTTCCGGCGACGCCGACCAGCAAGCCGCCGAGCGCGGGACCGAGCACCAGCCCGGCCTGGAACACCACGCTGCCCATGCTCGCGCCGCGCGCGAACTGCTCGCGCTTGAGCACGCGCGCGAACAGCGCGTTGTAGACCGGGCCGAGGAACGAGCGGCCGACGCCGCCGACCGCGACCGCGGCGTAGATCGGCCACAAGGCGGAGGCCGGCAGCGCGCCGTGCGCGATGAGGGCGAGCGCGCCGGCGTTGATCGCCAGGCCCAGGCAGGCCGCGGCGCCGAGCTTGCGCCGCGGCAGGTGGTCGACCAGGTAGCCGGAGAACGGCGCCACGCAGAAGAACGGCACCACTTCGGCCAGGCCGACCAGGCCCAGCGACCACGGGTCGCGGGTGAGTTCGTAGATGTGCCAGCCGACCGTCACCGCCGCCACCTGGTACGACAGCAGGGTGCAGATGCGGAACAGCATCAGCCAGCGGAAACCGACCGAACGCAGCGGCGAATCCGCCTCCGACGGCGCTTGCGCGATCGCCTCGCTCACGCGGACAGCGCGCCTTGCGCGCGTTCGCGGATGGAAGCGAGCAGGGCGGCGAGGCCGTTGCTGCGCGTGGGCGACAGGTGCTTGGCCAGCCCGATCGCGGCGATGTAGTCCGCGGGCGTCTCGAGGATTTCGCGCGCGCTGCGCCCGGAGTACACGCGCAAGGCGAGGTAGACCAGGCCGGAGACGATGGCCGAATCGCTGGCGGCGGCGAAATCGAGTTTCGACGCGTCGCCCGAGGACACGATCCACACCTTCGACTGGCAGCCGAGCAGGCGGCGGTCCTCGGTCTTCCATTCCTCCGGGAACGGCGGCAGCTTGCGGCCGAGGTCGATCAGGTACTGGTAGCGCTCGGACCAGTCGCCGAACAGCGCGAACTCGTCGGCGATCGCGGCTTGGGCCTCGGCGGCGGTGGCTTCGAGCGGGAAGGGGGAATCGCTCATGCGCGCTTCCAGCGGACCCCGGCCGGCGTGTCCTCGAGCAGGACCCCCTCGGCGGCGAGCTGGTCGCGGATCGCGTCGGCGCGGGCGAAATCGCGCGCCTTCTTCGCCGCGTTGCGTTCGTCCACCAGCGCCTGGATGCGCGCATCGTCGTCGTTCGACGCGCCGCGCGCGAACCACGCGGCCGGATCCTGCTGCAGCAGGCCGAGCGCGAGCCCGGCGCCCAGCAGTTGCGATTTCAGCGCGATTTTGTCGGTCGCGGACGTCACCTTGCGCGCTTCGCCGGCGAGGCGCGAGATTTCCGCCAGCGCCTGCGGCGTGTTGAGGTCGTCGTCGAGCGCGGCTTCGATTCCGTCCGGGATCACGGGCGATGCCTCGATATCGGCGAGGTCGCGCAGCGTGCCGTACAGACGATCGAGCGTGCGCACGGATTGTTCGATCAATCCATCCGACCACTCCAGCGGCTGCCGGTAATGCGCCGACAGCAACGCGTAGCGCAGGGCTTCCGGCGGATGTTCGCGCACCAGCTCGTGCACGCGCTGGATGTTGCCGACCGACTTCGCCATCTTGGCGCCGCCGAAGTTCAGCATGCCGTTGTGCAGCCACCAGCGCGCGAAGGGCTTGCCACCGTGCGCGCATTCGCTCTGCGCGACTTCGTTCTCGTGGTGCGGGAACTGCAGGTCCACGCCGCCGGCGTGGATGTCGATGGTGTCGCCGAGGTGGGCCTCGGCCATCGCCGAGCATTCGATGTGCCAGCCCGGGCGGCCGCGGCCCCAGGGCGAATCCCAGCCGGGCAGGGTCTCGTCCGAAGGCTTCCACAGCACGAAATCGCCGGGATCGCGCTTGTACGGCGCCACTTCCACCCGCGCGCCGGCGAGCATGTCCTCCGGGTCGCGGCGCGAAAGCTTGCCGTAGCCGGCGAAGCTGGCGACCGCGAACAGCACGTGGCCCTCGGCGGCGTAGGCATGGCCGTCGGCGACCAGGCGTTCGATCATCGCGACGATCCGCGCGATGTGCTTGGTGGCCTCGGGCTCCATGTCCGGGGCGAATTCGCCGGCCACGCCCAGCGCGGCCATGTCCTCGCGGTAGGCCGCGGCGAAGCGGTCGGTGATCGCGGCGATCGGCAGGCCCTGTTCCTTCGCCGCCGCGTTGATCTTGTCGTCGACGTCGGTGATGTTGCGCGCGTAGCGCAGGCCGCCGAAGCGCCGGCGCAGCGCCGCGGCCAGCACGCCGAACACCACCGGCCCGCGCGCGTTGCCGATGTGCACGTAGTTGTAGACCGTCGGCCCGCACAGGTACATGGTCGGGCTGGCGGGATCGAGCGGCGCGAACGGTTCGACCCGCCGCGTCAGCGTGTTGTAGAGGCGCATGCTGTTTGAAGCCGGGCTCATGGCGTCGGACGCGTGGGGCTGGCCATTGTAGCGGCCCGCACAGGGGCGATTCAGCGGACGTAGGCCTTGCGCGCCTAAACTCGCGCGATGCCAGTCTTCCGGCCCCTGCGCTTCCGACACGCCGCCTTCGCCTGCCTGCTGGCGGCGGCGCCGGTGGCCGCGCAGCAGGTGCGGGTGCTTCCGGTCGAGAACGTGCGGGTCGGCTATGCGCAGGTACTGCACGTCGAACCGGTGTACCAGACCCTGCGCGCGACCGCGGTCGAGGAGAATTGCACCGACGCGCCCAAGGCCAAGCCCGCGGGCACGCTGTCGCGGATCACGCAGGCGGTGAAGGGCGCGATCACCCGCGACGGGCACAAGGCCGCCGACGCGGCGCGGGATTGCCAGCCGACCACGGTCCAGCGCACCTTCCGCACGCCCATCGCCTACGACGTCGATTACATCTATAAGGGCATGAAGTTCCGTTCGCGGCTGGCCAACGATCCCGGCAACATGCTGCGGGTGCGGGTGTCGATCACGCCCTACGAAGCCGCCGAAGCGGACAACTGACCTCGCGTCGAAACGAAAACGCCGCCCGGAGGCGGCGCTTGCGCGAAATCGACTGGTCGGGGAGACAGGATTCGAACCTGCGACCTCTACGTCCCGAACGTAGCGCTCTACCAGACTGAGCTACACCCCGACTGAGCCGGCAATTGTAGGGAAGGACCCCGGTCGCAGGCAAGCCGGACGGCCGGAAAACCCGGTACGCGGGGGCCGCTCCGGCGGCGGCAGGCTAAACTTGCGCGTTCGCCCGCGCCGGAGTCTCCCCGCTTGATCAAGCCCCGCACCCCGCCCGGCGTCATGGAGCTGCTGCCCCGTGACCAGGTCGCCTTCCAGCGCATGCTGGATGCGATCCGCCGGACTTTCGAGCGATTCGGCTTCCTGCCGGTGGAAACGCCGGTGATGGAACTGTCCGAGGTGCTGCTGACCAAGACCGGCGGCGAGACCGAGCGGCAGGTGTATTTCGTGCAGTCGACCGGCGCGCTGGAGCAGGGCGAAAAGCCGGACCTGGCGTTGCGCTTCGACCTGACCGTGCCCTTGGCGCGCTACGTGGCCGAGCACGAGCACGAACTGGCGTTCCCGTTCCGGCGCTACCAGATGCAGCGCGTGTACCGCGGCGAACGCGCGCAGCGCGGGCGTTTCCGCGAGTTCTACCAGTGCGACATCGACGTGATCGGCAAGGATGCGCTGTCGCCGCGCTTCGACGCCGAGATCCCGGCGGTGATCGCGGCGGTGTTCGACGCGCTCGCCATCGGCGACTTCACCATCCAGCTCAACCACCGCAAGCTGCTGCGCGGTTTCTTCGAAGGGCTCGGCATCGAGGGCGAGCGACAGATGCTGGTGCTGCGCGAGCTCGACAAGCTCGACAAGCGCGGCGAGGACGCGGTCGCCGCGACGCTGGCGGGCGAGGGCTTCGGCCTCGCGCCGGATGTCATCGCGAAGCTGATGGCGTTCTCGCGCGTGCGCTCGCACGGCCACGACGACGCGCTGGCGAAGCTCGATGCGCTGGACGGCGGCACCGCGCTGTTCGAGCAGGGCCGCGACGAACTGCGCGCGATCCTGCTGCAGCTGAAGGCGCTCGGCGTCGCGGAGAACCGCTATGCGATCAACCTGTCGATCGCGCGCGGGCTCGATTACTACACCGGCGTCGTCTACGAGACCGTGCTCGACGCGTATCCGCAGATCGGTTCGATCTGCTCCGGCGGCCGCTACGACGACCTCGCCGGGCACTACACCAGGTCGAAGCTGCCCGGCGTCGGCATTTCCATCGGCCTGACCCGGCTCTTCTACCAGTTGCGCGAAGCCGGGCTGGTCGCCAGCGCCGGCAGTTCGGTCGACGTGCTGGTCGCGCTGCTGGACGACGACGGGCTCGAACACGCGCTGGCGCTGTCGCAGCGCCTGCGCGCGGCCGGCTTGAACGTGGAAACGCAGCTGGAGCCGCGCAAGCTGGCGAAGCAGCTGCAATACGCCGACAAGGCCGGGATCCGCTTCGTCGCCATGCGCGGCGGCGACGAGGCCGCGCGCGGCGTGGTCGCGGTGAAGGACCTGCGCAGCGGCGAACAGTTCGAAGCGGTCGAAGCGGAACTCGCGGCGGCATTGTCGGAAGCGAAAGGGAACACGAACGCATGAAACCGATCCGCCTCGATGGCCGTTCCCTCGGTCGCGCGCAACTGGTCGAAGTCGCGCACGGCGCCAGCGTCGAACTCGATGCGGGCGCGCTGCGCGACGTCGCGCGCGCCGCCGACTTCCTCGCCGGCAAGGTCGAGCATCGCGAGCCGATCTACGGCGTGTCCACCGGCTTCGGCAGCAATGCCGACAAGCTGCTCGGCGGCAGCGACGCATCGATCTACGCGAAGCTGCAACGCAACCTGATCGAGACCCATGCCGTGTGCGTCGGCGAGCCGTTCGCGCCGGAAGTGGTGCGCGCGATGCTGTGCATCCGCGTCAACACGCTGCTGCGCGGGCACTCGGGCATCCGCGTGCAGACGCTGCAGGCGCTGGCGGCGATGCTCAACGCGGGCGTCGTGCCGGTGGTGCCGCAGCTCGGGTCGGTCGGCGCCTCGGGCGACCTTGCGCCGCTTTCGCACCTGGCGATCGTGCTGATCGGCGGCGGCGAGGCCTTCCACGGCGGCGAACGCATGCCCGGCGGCGAAGCGCTGCGCCGCGCCGGCCTGCAGCCGGTCGAGCTGACGATCAAGGAAGGCCTGGCGCTGAACAACGGCACCGCACAGATGCTCGCGACCGGCGTGCTCGCGCTGCAGACGCTGGAAGACCTGCTCGACACCGCCGACATCGCGGCCGCGATGTCGCTGGAGGCCTTCGCCGGGCGGCTGGGCGCCTATGCCGAGGAAGTGCACGCGCTGCGCCCGCATCCGGGCCAGGTGCACGTCGCCGCGCGCCTGCGCGGGCTGCTCGCCGGCTCCACCCTGGCCGACATCGCCTATGCGCGCGTGCGCGGCAAGAAGGTGCAGCCGCAGGACAGCTATTCCCTGCGCTGCGTGCCGCAGGTGCACGGCGCGGTGCGCGACGCGGTCGCGCAGGCGGCGCGCGTGCTCGAGATCGAACTCAACGCGGTGACCGACAACCCGCTGGTGTTCCCGGAGGCCGTCGACGCGCCGCTGGACCGGCAGGTGATCTCCGCCGGCCATTTCCACGGCATGCCGCTGGCGCTGGCGATGAGCTACGTCAAGGCCGCGATCCCGGTGCTCGCGTCGATTTCCGAACGCCGCCTCAACAAGCTCGTGGACCCGGCGACCAGCGACGGCCTGCCGGGCTTCCTGGTCGGCAACGAGGACGGCACCGAATCGGGTTTCATGATCGTGCAGTACACCGCCGCGGCCATCGTCAACGACCTCGCCAGCCGCGCGATGCCGGCCACCGTCTATTCCATCCCGACCTCGGCGAACGCCGAGGACCATGTGTCGATGGGCGCGAACGAGGCGCGCCACGTGCTGGCCATGGTCGACGACCTCGGCAAGGTGCTGGCGCTGGAACTGATGACCGCCGCGCAGGCGCTCGATTTGCGCGTGCGCATGGTCGAAGGCGAGGCGCATCCGGGCCGCGCCGTGGCCGCCGCGCATGCGGCGATCCGCGAACGCATCGCCTTCCTCGACCGCGACCGCGCGCTCGACGGCGACGTGCGCGCCGCGCTGGCCCTGGTCGACGACGGTACGGTGCTGGCGGCGGTGCGTGCCGCCACGCCCTGATCACGGCGACGGCGCGTCGTCCTGCCCGCCCGCGTCCGGCGGCGGGTGGTCGAGGTCGTCCAGCGGCCATGGATAGGCCACCACCGGACCGGGCGTGGTGTGCGAACGCCAGTCGGCGAGCCGTTTCGCGATCCGCTTGCCTTCCGCGACCTGCGGGTGCGAGGGTTCGTCGCCTTCGAGTCTTTCCCACGACCGGATCCGGGCCTGCGCGTGGCGGAACGCCTCGGCGAAATCGATCGTGCGGTTGAGCCCTTCCACCAGCCATGCGCGGCCGAAGAAGGTGGCGGTGGAATCCGCGCCGCAGCCGAACGACGGGCGGTCGCTGCGCGCGGCGGTCATGATCAGCGTGTCGCCGTCTTGCAGGCGCCGGATGAAACCGCCGGAATAGCAGGCGGAAATGGCGATGACGCGGTTGCGGATGCCGGCCTTGTCGAGCACGAAGCGCAGGTCGTCCGGGACCAGCGCGTCCTCGACGTAGGGCGGGAAATACAGCGCCAGTTCGTGGTCGTGCGTGCCGTGCATCGTGAGGTAGAGCAGCAGGATGTCCTCGCGCCGGTCCATGCGCCGGGCGACGCCGGCCACCGCGTCGTACAGGTTGTCGTAGCTCGCCAGTGGCCGCGGCTGCTTGCCGACGCTGCCGGGATTGCTGATCAGGGTGAGCACGCCGCGCGCGTGCAGGCGCGTCCGCGCCAGCGTGGCGAAGTATTCGGCCTCGTTGCGGAACACGTCCTCGGTGCCGTCGCCGGCCACGCCGATGGCGTACAGGTCGATGATGCCCGGTCGCTGCGCGGGCAATGCGGAAACTTGTTCCGCCACCAGCTTCTCGTCGCGCCGGGCGATGGCCTCGGCCGGGTCGACCTTGCGCGAAGCCGCGGCCGTCGCCAGCGACGCCAGCAACAGCGCGACGAAGGCGGCATTACGCCACGACATGCGTCGCGCCCTCATGGCGCCGCGGCGGCGGGCGTTGCCGTGCGCGAGGCGTGCACGCTGGCCCACGCGCCCAGCAGCAGCAACGCGACCGCGAGCGCCTGGATCCAGCGCGGTTCGGCGCGACCGGCCAGGACCAGCCACAGCGTCGACAGCAGCGGCGCGAGGTAGGACAGGCTGCCGAGCAGGGCGATGTCGCCGTGCTTGGTGCCGCGATCCCACAGCGTGAACGCAATGCCGGTGGGGCCGATGCCCATCGTCGCCAGCACCCACCATTGCGCGGTGGCGATCGCGGTCGCGGGTTCGAACAGTGCGTGCGCGGCCATGCCCAGCAACGATACGCCGATGCAGGCCGGGACGATCGCCGCGCTGTCCACGCCGGCGAAGCGGCGGTTGAGCACGGAATAGCCGCCCCAGACGATGGCGGCGGCGAAGGCCGCGAGATAACCGGGCGCGAACGCGGGATCGACCGACAGTCCGCGCCCGCCGGTGACCAGCAATGCCGCGGCGATCAATCCCAGCAGCGCGCCGAGCACGTTGCCCGCGCGCAGGCGCACGCCGGGCAGCAGGCCCGCGAACAGCACGATCAGCAGCGGCCACAGGTAGTTGACCAGATTCGCCTCGACCGGCGGCGCATGCTTGAGCGCGTAGAAGTACAGGGCGTGGTAGCCGAACAGCGCGCAGGTGGCCAGCGCCAGCGCGGCCGGTGGCGCGCGCATCGCGCGGAAGCCGGCGCGGCCCGCCCTCGCGGCCCAGGCCAGGCCGAACGCGCCGGCGAAGCCGAAGCAGCACGCGAGCACGAGGAACGGCGGCAGCGCGCCGGTCAGCGTGGTCAGCAGCGCGAGCGAGGACCACAGCACGATCGCCGCGAGCCCGCACAGCGTCGCGCCGCGGGTATTCACTTCGCGCCGAGTCGCTGCAGCGCGGCCGCGATGAAGGGGTCGCGGCCCGCGACCGCGCCGGAAACATCGACGCGCACGCGCGGCACGAACGCCTCGCGCGGCGTGCCATCGACGTGGTAGAGGCGCTCGGTCGGCAGGTTGATGCCGATGCCGGTGTTCGCCAGTTGCAGGTGTTCGGTCGCGCCCTGCAAACCGGCCATCGGCGTTCCGACGAGGATGCCGGCCCCGGTCGCGTCGAAACCGATCGCCAGGCCTTCGCCCATGCTGCCGGTCCAGTGGTCGACCAGCACCGCGACCGGCCGCGCGTAGCGGAATGCGCCGCGCGGCGAGACCAGTTCCAGCCAGCTGCGGCGGATGCCGGTCTCGCGTTCCTCGGCGGGCAGCACGTGCTTCTGGTACGGCAGTTCGCGATCGACGAAACGGCCGAGGATGCCGCGCGCCACGCTGCTGTTGCCGCCGCTGGGGGTGTCGCGCAAGTCGACGATCAACGCGCGGGTCTCGCGCAACTGCGCGAGCGCGGCATCGAAGGCCGCGACCGTGGCGTCGTCGCCGAGCGAATCGTTGATGCGGATGTAGCCGATGCCGGGGCGGACCAGGCTTGCGGTCAAAGGCGCATCGGAACCGGTCGGCTGGTCCGCGGCGGGCAGCAGGACGTCGCGCCCGGCGTCGCCTTCGAGCAGCGCCAGGCGGCGGGCCGCATCGTGGGTGCCGGCCAGCACCGAGCGCAGCGCCCAGTCGCGGGCGGCCGCCGTGGCATGCGGATAACTGCGGCCCATCCGCGCATCCACCGCGCGCGCGATGTCCACGCCGTCGATCGACACGACCTCGTCGCCCGGCTTCATGCCGGCGCGTTGCGCATCGGAACCCTCGCGCACTTCGGTCACGCGGGCCTTGCCATCGCGCCATTCGGCCCACAGGTCCGTGCCCGACGGCACCAGCCGGTACGAACTCCGCAGGTTGGTGTTGAGTTGCGCGTGCGGGTCGTAGAGTTCATCCACGACCTGTTCCAGCAGCCGGACGAACTGGTCGCGGGTCCGCACTTGCCCGAGATCGTCCGCGTACAGCGCCGGCACGTCGCTCCACTCGGTCCGTTTCTGGTCGAAGTAGGCGTAATTGCCGCCGATCCATTCCGTCGCCGCCTTGAAATCCTGCGCATAGCCGCCGTCGCCTTGCGCCGCCACGGGCGCCGCGAACAGGACCAGCGAGGCGAGGGCGGCTGTGCGGATGCGCATCGGATCGGCGGGCGGCGGCCGGATCAGGCGTCCGGTTCGATCGCATCGAAGCCTTCGACCCGCGCATGCCCGTGCGTGGCCTCGCCCAGGCGCGGTTCGGGGTAATCCTCGCGGCGGTCGAGCAACGCCGTGCGCATGCCGGCCTCGCGCGCGGCATCGAGTTCGGCGACGACGTCGGACAGGAACAGCACGTCCTTCGGCAATGCGCCCAGCGCGTCGGCGATCGCGCGATAGCTGCCGGCCTCGCGCTTGCCGCCGACTTCGGTATCGAAGAAGCCGTCGAACAGCGGGGCCAGGTCGCCGGCATCGGTGTGCGAGAACAGCAGCTTCTGCGCCGGCACCGAACCGGAGGAATACACCGCGAGCCGGTGCCCGGCCTCGCGCCACGCGCGCAGCGCCGGCGCGACGTCGGGATAGAGCGGCGCGCTGAAATCGCCGTCGCGGTAGCCGGCTTCCCAGACCATGCCCTGCAGCGCCTTGAGCGCAGTGTGCTTGCGGTCCTGGTCGATCCAGCCCTGCAGCGTCTCCACGATCATCTCGTCCTGGCACAGGCCGCCGTTCTCGACCGCGACCGCGTCCAGCCAGCGACGCACCTCGGGCTCCCGGCCGTGCTCGCGCACGAACGCGGGCAGCGCCGCGCGCGCGTACGGGAACAGCACGTCCCTGACGAAGGAGATCGAGCTGGTGGTTCCCTCGATGTCGGTGAGGATGGTGGTCATGGTTTCCGCGAGCAATTGAGGAATGTCATCCTGAGCCGAAGGCGAAGGACCTGCTTTTCCCGCGAATCCACAAGCAGATCCTTCGCTGCGCTCAGGAAGACAGGGCATTCATTCGTAGCGCGGGAACCGCTGCGCGATGTCGCTGCCGGTGAAATGCCCGACCCAGCCGTCCGGCTCGGTGAAGAAGCGGATCGCGACGAAGCTCGGCTGCGGGCCCATGTCGAACCAGTGGGTGGTGCGGTCGGGCACCGCGATCAGGTCGCCGGCCTCGCACAGCACCTCGTACACCTTGCCGTCCACGTGCAGGGTGAACAGCCCGGAGCCGGCGACGAAGAAGCGCACCTCGTCTTCCTTGTGGAAATGCTCGTCGAGGAATTTCCGGCGCATCTCCTCGCGGTTCGGGTTGTCCGGCGCGATGCTTACCACGTCGACGCTGCAGAAGCCGTTGGCTTCGACCAGGCGGTCGATGTCGGCGCGGTAGGCGGCCATGATCGCCTCGGGCGGATCGCCGGGCAGCACCGCTTGCGCGGCTTCCCATTGCTCGAACGCGACGTCGATCCCGGCCAGCTCCGCGGCCATCTCGCGGCGGTCCGACGTGGCCAGCAACGGTGTCGCCGCATCGTGCTCGTCGAAGATGCGCAGGCGGCTCACTTCAGCGTCCTCAGTTCCAGTTCGCAGCCGAGCAGGAATTCGAAGGCCTCGAGGTGGCGGCGCGCCTCGGCCATGTCCTGGCCCCAGGCGTAGAGGCCGTGGCCGTCGATCAGGTAGCCCCACATCGGCTGCTGGTCGAGCAGGGCATCGACCTGCGCGGCGAGCGTGCGCATGTCCTGCGAATTGGGCAGCACCGGGATGTCCAGCGCGGCCTCGTGCGTGCTGGTGCCGGGAAAGGCCTTCAACAGCTCGTAGCCTTCGAGATGCACGTGGCCGGCGCCGGCGTACAGGCGCGAAGCGACGGTCTGCGCCTTCGAATGCGTGTGCAGCACGCAGCCGACGCCGGGGAAGCGCTTGTACAGCTGGGTGTGCAGCAGGGTTTCGGCCGAGGGCCGGTGTTCGCTGCCGACCGCGTTGCCGTCGAAGTCCACGACCATGATGTCGGCTTCGGTCAGCCGGCCCTTGTCGCGCCCGGACACGGTGATCGCGGCGTGGCGCTCGTCCAGCCGGCGCGAGAAGTTGCTGCTGGTCGCGGGCGTCCAGCCGGCCAGCGAAAGCTCGCGCACGTTGGTGATGATCTCGCCCGCGAGGTGGCGCAGGTGGTTCTGGTCGTAGGGGACGTCGCTCATGCCGGCAGTTTAGCGAATCGCGGAGCATGGTTCGGCAACAAAGGAAAACCCGGCCGGAGCCGGGTTTTTCGCGGGTCGAAGGCGACGGTCAGGGACCGGCGTCGGGGCCCTGGTGCAACAGCGGTTCCGGCGGCAGCGCGGGATCGTGCGTATGCGCATGCAGCAAGTGTTCGTTGCCCGGCGCCAGGTGGCTGCGGCGGCGCGCGTACAGGAAGTACACCACCAATCCGACCACGCCCCAGATGCAGAAGAACTTGATGGTCGGGTTCCAGCCCAGGCTGAAGAACAGCAGCACGCAGCCGGCCAGCGCGAGCGGGCCGACGATCCACACCAGCGGGGTGCGGAACGGGCGCGGACGGTTCGGTTCGGTGCGGCGCAACACCATCACGCCGATGGCGACGGTAAAGAACGCGAACAAAGTACCGGCATTGGAAATGTCGGCGAGGATATCGACCGGAAACATCGCCGCGAACAGCGAAACCGCGACGCCGGTGATCCAGGTCACCACGTGCGGGGTATGGAACTTCGGATGTATTTTCGCCAGGCCTTCGGGCAGCAGGCCGTCGCGCGCCATCGTGAACAGGATGCGGGTCTGGCCGAAGATCATCATCAGCACCACCGACGGCAGGGCGATGATCGCCGCCCAGCCGACCATGTCGCCGATCAGCGGATGGCCGATGTTGCGCAGGATGAAGGCCAGCGGCTCCTTCGACTGCGACAGTTCGCCGCCCGGCTGCGCGCCCGCGGCGCCGACCGCGCCGTAGGCGACCAGCAGGTAGAAGATGGTGCAGATGCCGAGCGAGCCGATCAGGCCGATCGGGATGTTGCGGTTCGGGTTCCTGGTTTCCTCGGCCGCGGTGGAGACCGCGTCGAAGCCGACGTAGGCGAAGAAGATCGAGGCCGCGGCGCCGAGCACGCCGACGCCGGACAGCGGCGTGCCCCAGCCGTTGGGCAGCATCGGCGAGAAGTTGGCGTGGTCCACGGCCGGGAAGACCAGGGCGATGAACGCGCTGAGCGCGACGATCTTCACGATCACCAGCGCAGCGGTGAACTTGGCCGATTTCGACGTGCCCCACACCAGCAGCACGGTGATCAGCAGCGACAGCAGGAAGGCGATCAGGTTGAAGCTGCCGGTGGCCGTCGACATGCTGCCGTCGGGCATCGTCACCGTGTCGAATGGCCCGGCGGTCAGTGCCAGCGGCAATCCTATCCCGTGGTGCGCGAGGAAGCCGTTGGCGTAGCCCGACCAGCCGACCGCGACCGCGCCGGCGGCGACCGCGTATTCGAGGATCAGCGCCCAGCCGACCATCCATGCGATCAGTTCGCCGAGCACGGCGTAGGAATAGGTGTAGGCGGAGCCGGACACCGGCAC